>DAINSN010000023.1:0-18434 GCA_036741295.1 Gaiellaceae bacterium | reverse complement strand
GGCGGGCACCGCTGCATGAAAGCAGACCAACACGACTCCACCTGGACGGACGATGACGTCGCTGACCTCCGGCGGGAGTTCGGCGACTTCTTCAGCGGCAGGACCTGCCTGGTCACCGGCGCCGACGGTTTCATGGGCTCGCACCTCACCGATGCGCTAGTCCAACTCGACGCGAACGTGCACGCATTCGTCCGCGCAACCTCGAGCGGCGCGCTGAACAACATCGCCCCGCTGCGCGACCGGCTCAACGTCTACTTCGCCGATCTGACGGACAAGACGTCGATCGACTACCTCGTCAAGAAGCTGCTCGACGCGCCCGACAAGCCCTACGTTTTCCATCTCGGCGCCCAGGCGCATGTCGGGGAGTCGTGGCACCGTCCGTACGAGACGATCTTTGCGAACACGATCGGCACGCTCAACCTCCTCCAGTCGGTCGTCGACCACGGACTGGAGCTCGAGAAGTTCGACACCGCCGGCACGTCGGAGGAGTACGGGAACCCGCACGAAGCGGTCGCGCACCATCACGACTTCGACGAAGAGGGCGGCTTGATCCTCCACGAGCGCTCCCCGATCAATCCGAAATCGATCTATGCGACCTCGAAGGTCGCCGCGGACTTCCTGACCATGAACTACCACGACGCGTTCGGTTTGCCCGGCGTCGTCACGCGGATGTTCAACAACTACGGACCGCGGCAGAACCCGCGCTACGTCACCGGGACGATCATCACGCAGGCGCTCACGCGCGAGACGATCGAGCTCGGGCAACTCGAGCCGATGCGCGACTTCTGCTTCTGCACCGACGGGGTGCGCGGGCACCTGATGGTCGCCGCACGTGGGATCCCCGGCGACCTCTACGTCTACGGGCAGGGCAAGAACATCTCGATGCGCGAGTGGGCCGAGCTCATCCTCCGTGTCGGCCGCGAGCAGGGGTACTGGGAAGCACGAGAGATCGTCTCCACCGCCGAGCGGTTCCGGCCCGGAGCCAGCGAGGTCATGGCACTACGCGTCGGCTACGACAAGCTCAACCGGGAGACCGGCTGGGAGCCCCACGTCTCGTGGGAGGACGGTGTCGCACGGACGATCGCGTGGTATGCCGAGAACCGGCCGCGCTGGATCGGCCGCGTCGATTGGCTGTCGCAGACGCGCGCTCCCGCATGAAAACGCTCGTCACAGGCGGCGGCGGCTTTCTCGGCTCGCACCTGGTCGAGCGTCTCGAGGCCGACGGCCACGACGTCTACGTTGCACGCCGCGCGGACTACGACCTGACGAAGTGGGACGACGCCGAGCGCCTGTTCAAGGACGCTCGGCCCGAGCGCGTGTTCCACCTTGCCGGCGAGGTGGGGGGCATCGGGGCGAACCGAGTGAATCCGGGTCGGTTCTGGTACGCGAACCTGATGATGGGTGCGCACGTCCTGGAGCTCGCGCGCGAGCATGGCCTCGGCAAGCTCGTCATCGCCGGCACCGTGTGCGCATACCCGAAGTTCGCGCCGGTGCCGTTCCGCGAGGACGACCTCTGGGACGGCTATCCCGAGGAGACCAATGCACCGTACGGCGTCGCGAAGAAGTCGATCCTCGTGGGCGCACAGTCCTATCGAGAGCAGTACGGGCTCGACTCGATCTTCCTCCTGCCCGCGAACCTGTACGGGCCTCGCGACAACTTCGATCTCGAGACGTCACACGTCATCCCAGGGCTGATCCGGAAGATGCTGGACAACTCGGATCGCGTCACGCTCTGGGGCGACGGGTCGCCGACGCGCGAGTTCCTCTACGTGGACGACTGCGTCGAAGGGCTCGTGCTGGCCGCGGAACGCTACGACGGCGCGGAACCGGTGAACCTCGGTACCGGCGTCGAGATCTCGATTCGCGAGCTGGCGGGGCAGATCGCGGAGCTCACCGGTTTCGAAGGCGAGATCGAGTGGGACACCTCGATGCCGAACGGGCAGCCGCGCCGGAGCCTCGACGCGAGCCGTGCCCGTGAGCTCTTCGGCTTCGAGGCGCGCATGCCGCTGCGCGAAGGGCTCGGGCGGACGATCGCGTGGTACCGCGAGCACGCCGGCGCGACCGCCGGCGCGCAGGCGTGAGCGTCCCTCGCCTTCGGCTCGCTCCCGTGGGGGATAGGCCACAAATCGGCCTATGAGCTCGCCGGCGGCTTCCGCCCCCGCCCCGCTCATCGCAGTCACCGAGCGGCTGCGGCGCGCAAAAGACCTCGTGCTGTCGGTCCGGCCCGCGTACCTCCTCGGCGGCCTCGTTGCGGTGCAGTGGCTCGCCGTGCTCGCGTTCGCACTCACCGTTCGTCACAACGGGTGGCTCTTCTACTCCGGTGGCGACCAGCTGTGGCACTACACCGATGCGTACGTGCTCGGACATCGGCTGCAGCCGCCTTCCTTCGTCGGCTACGGCTGGTCGATGCTGCTGCTGCCGCTCACGCCGTTCACCGGTCCGAACCTCGTGTCCGCGCTCCCGGCGATCGTCCTCTTCAACACGCTGGTGCTACTCCCGGTCGCGCTGCTCTGCATCTACGGGATCGCCGCGCGCATCGCCGGGCGCCTCTACGGCTACTGGGCCGCTGCGCTCTGGATCGCACTGCCTTACTTCGGGATCCTGTTCGTCGAGCCGGGTTATCACCAGAAGTACACCGAGTTGACGATCCCCCACATCGTCGGGCTGACCGCGATGTCGGACTTCCCGAGCATGGTCGGGCTCCTGATCTCCGCGTACCTATGCCTGCGCGCGCTCGAGAGCGGCAGCCGGCTCACGATGGGCGCGGCGGGGTTGGCGGCGGGCTATGCGATCGCCGTGAAGCCGTCGAGCACGATCTTCCTCTTCGGCCCTGCTGTCCTGCTGCTGCTCACACGCTGGCGCACGGTGCTGCCGTTCCTGCTCGGCCTGGCGCCCATCCTGGCGACGCTTGCGCTCTGGAAGTACCGCGGGCTCGGGCATCTCGGCGCCACGAACGCCGAGCCGGTTCGCCTCGCGAGCGGCGTGGGCGACCTGTTGCGCCGGATCCACAACCCGGACGCGAACAGCTGGTCGCACTTCTACGCGAACCTGACCGCGATTCGCGAGCACTTCTGGGTCGCGCGGGTGCTCGAATGGTTGCCGATCGCTGGCGCGATCGCGCTGTTCGCGCGCTCGCGGCGCGGCGCTCTGCTGATCGTCCCCTGGTTCGCGACGTTCCTCGCGATCAAAGGCAGCTACTTCCAGGCGCGCATGGACGACGCGAGCTTCTTCCGGATCCTGCTGCCTGCCTTTCCGGCCTTCGTCCTGCTGATGGCCGCAGTGCCGCTGCTCTTTCCAGGTGCGAGCGCGCAGCCCGCCCCGGCCGCGCCTACGGCGCTACGAGGCCGCCGGCTTCTCGCGGTGGCTGCGGCTGCGTTCGCCGTCTTCGCCATCTTCCCCGTGGTGGTCATCGCCGCCGCCAGGCAGGTGGGCGACGAGGTGCACATGCTCGACTACTCCGACACGCTCGTGCCCGTGCGCGATCTCGGCCTGAAGGCCACGAACGACGGCGGGGCCGTTCGTTTGACTTGGAAGGGGACACACGTGAGCCCCGCGAAGACCTTCTACACCGTGCTGCGCACGGACCGGCCGGATGGAGGCGTGACGTGTGCCCACGTCCTCGATGCCAGCGTCGACTGCCGCCTGATCGTGGACAACTCGTTCCCGACGCGCGCTACGTCGCTCACCGACTCTCCGGGGAAGGGCACGTGGAGCTACCGCGTCACGGTTTCGGCCAACTGGCTGAACGACACGCGGCTGGGAGACGTCTACGTCGTCAGCCCGCCGCTTACCGTCACGGTTCCCTGATCCTCGTCGCCCTCGCGCTGCTGCTGTTCGAGCAGAGCGAGGCGCTGAGCGAGGATCGTGTTCTGGTCGGAGAGCCGTGAGATCACGGTCGAGTAATGGAGCAGCACGACGAGGATGAAGAGCGCGCCGATGGCACCGAGGATCGCCGGCGGATACGTCTCGACGCCGAACCAGCTCGCGATCGTGTTCAGGCCGTCACGCCAGACCGACAGCCCGAGCAGCACGGCGCCGGTCAGCAGCCACAGCAACGCGTAGCGCTCGCGGAGACGCCGCGAACGAATCAGCTCGAAGACAACGACGAGCAGCAGGAAGGATGCGACCGCCGCAGCGATCGAAACGGGAAGCGGTGTCATCGGCGATGCTCCTCCTCTGGCGGGACGGCGTAGCGGCGAAAGAGACCGACGAAGATCGCGAGCAGCACCTTCGTCATGTAGTAGATCGAGCGCAGCGCGGTGATCGACGACTCGCCGCCGCCGCGCTCGCGCATCACGACCGGAACCTCGCGCAGGCGCAACTTGTGCTTCACGCACATGATCGTCGCCTCGACTTCCGGATAGTCGTGCGGGTAGTCGGCGGCGAAGAGCGCAATCCCCTTCCTGTTCACGGCGCGGAACCCGGAGGTCGTGTCCGTCACCTTCTGGCGCACGACCGCCGACACCACCCACGCGAACAGCCGGATCCCCAGCCGGCGCGCGAAGGACGACTGGTAGCCGCTGCCGCTCGCGAAGCGCGACCCGACGCACAGATCGGCCTGGCCGGTGATCACGGGCTCGAGGATCAGGGGCAGCTGCACCGGATCGTGCTGCCCGTCGCCGTCGACCTGAACCGCGATGTCGTACCCGCGCTCGAACGCGAAGCGGTATCCCGTCTGAACGGCGCCGCCGATGCCGAGGTTGAACGGAAGACGGAGCACGTGTGCACCGCGATCCGCGGCGATCCCGGCCGTGCGATCGGTCGAGCCGTCGTCGACGACGACGATGGCGAACCCGGGATCGAAGGCGTGGATCTCGTCGATCACGCGGCCGACCGTCTGCTCCTCGTTCAGCGCGGGGACGATGGCGATGCGGCGCAACTCGGCGATCTGCGCGAGCACGGTGTCGCGCGGGGGCGCCGACGCTTCCGCGAGCTCAGCCACCGGCGGTCACGGGTGACTGCAGGCCCACGAGCTCGAGAATCTGCCGCGCGCGATGCGCATAGGTGTGCTCGTCGAGCACGCGCTCGCGCGCGCGACGCCCCATCGCCTCGGCCGCCGCGGGATCGTCGAGCAGCTCGCGATAGGCAGTGAGCGCTTCGTCCGCGTTCGAGACGACGCGCAGCTCCGAGCCGACGTCGAACCAGCGCTCGATCCCTTCGTGCGGGTTGGACACGATCGCTGCGCCGGAGGCCGCGAGCTCGAACGGCCGGCACGTGGACGACGCGTACACGGTCGCATGCGACCGGCGCGTGATGTTCAGATTGATCCTGGCCCGCGAGATCGCCTGTGCGAAGACGTTGAAGGGCACGTCACCGATCATTCGTGCGTTCCCGGTGTCGCCGCGGAAATCCGTCCCGCCAAGCGCGAAGTCGATCTCGGGGTCACGCCGGCTCGGTTCGCCGACGAGCTCCTGCATCCACTCGCGCCGGAACTTGTCCCCGTAGCCGTAGAAGAAGACGTCGTGCTCCTTTTCCACGCGGGCGGGCTGGAACAGCTCCGGATCCGCCGCCCAGAAAACCGCTTCCGCGCGCCGCGCGCCCAGCTCGCGCAGGCGGTCGAGCCCACCCTCGGAGTTCGAGAGCACGAGGTCGTATTCGGAAGGATCGGCGCCGTGGTAGTAGTTGAATCCCGTGTCCATCCCGCCGAACTCCGGGAGGCTCATGGGCACGTCGCCGTCGTAGAACACGACCGGCACGTTGTAGCGCTCGCGCAGCCGCGTCGGAATGCCGCGCAGGTGCGCCATCGGCACGGTGAAGACGATCACGGCTGCGACGTCGCGTTCCTGCTCGAGGATGCGCTCAAGGTGCCGCTGCCAGCGCGGCGTGACGTAGCGCCAGATCGCCTCGCGCGTGAGCCTGTCTCCCACCGTGTCTTCCGGGTTGTCCTCGCCGCGGCGAAGCAGCGTGTCGCCTTTCAGACGAGCGGCGATCCCGCGGGCGCCTGCAAACAGCTCGGCTTCGCGGTAGAGGGGATTGGGCGCCGTCCGCCACCACGGCGCTTCGATCGCCCGCCCGCGATAGGGCGTGACGATGAGGTCGACGCCGACCTCGTTGAGGCCCTTCCAGATCTGCCACCACGCGGGCGTACAGCCGTAACGGAAGTCGAGGTCGATCGCGGACGCGACGGCGAGGATCTTCGGCGCACCGGGCACGAGGTCAGTATGGCTAAGGCGTCTGCTTGCAGCGCTCGACAGGGCCTAGGGAGCGACGCTCTCGAGCTTGTGCTCGAAGCCGACGACTCCGTCCGAGCCGTTGATCCTTACGCGGCTCAGCTCGTAGGGCCTTGCCGGCCGCGCCAGGCCGTAATTCGTCGTGGTCGCACCGAGGTAGCCCGCGCGGCGGACCGCGTCGATCACGTGCGCGTTGTAGCGCCCGCTCGGGTAGCAGAAGAACTCGACCGGCACGTGCAACATGCGGCGGAGTGCCACGCGCGAGCCATGGACCTCTCGCCACAGCTGCGCGTCGTCGACGGCGGTGAGGTCCGGGTGCGTGATCGTGTGGGCGTCGATCTCCCAACCAGCAGCGATGAGCGCGCGCACGCGCCACAACGGCAGGTTGTATTTCTGCACGGCGTTCACCTTGAGGTTGAGGACTCCCGGCCAGTGCAGCTTCTGCAGCGTTGGCATCGCCTGCGTGCCCTGGCTGAGATAGCCGTCGTCGAACGAGATCACGACGGCATGGCGCGGCAGTGGCGAACCCGTCAGCCAGTAGTCGTACACCTGCCGAAGCGTGACGGCGTGATACCCCTGGTGCGCGAGCCACTTCATCTGCCGTCTGAAGTCGGCGGGACGCACGAAGAGCTCCGGAAACGCAACGCCTGCGGGCGGCGCGGCGATCACGTGGTACATGAGAATCGGCACCGGCCTGTCGTGGCGCCCGGCGACACCACTCGGTACGGCAAGAGCCGCTGCAGCGACGACGACCCCGATTGCAATGCTCGCGCGCCCGAAACGTGCGCGCGCCGCGCAGTCAGCTACCGTGAGGTGGGGTCGCATGTCGCGCAGGCTACTAACCGCCGCTCTCCTCCTCGGCCTCATGGTCGCACCGTCTGCGGATGCGCGGCCTGTGCAGGTGATGCCCGGCGTCACCTACGAGCGGATCCTGCAATGGACGCCGAGCGGCCCGCTCGCCCTCTACGTGATCACGGCCCCCAAGCCCGGCGGCCTGTACAGCCTGACGCCGTTGCTCTCGAACGGCACGATCGTCGGACGAGAGACGGTGTCGTCGATGCAACGAGACGTGTCCTCGCAGATGACGACGATCGGCGTCAACGGCGACTTCTTCAGCTGGCAGGGCGGTTGGCCGAGCGGCCTGCTGATGCGCGGCGGCGTCGTCGAGCATCAGTCCGCCCTGGGAAGAGCGGCGGTGGGTGTCGACACGAGCGGTGACCTTCATGTCGATCGCATCCCCTGGTACGGACGCTGGCACGGAACGAACATGCTGTGGCAACCGATCGGGCAGCTGAATGAACCACCGCGCGCCAACGCCGTCGCGCTCTTCACGCCCGCATGGGGTGCGAAGACACCGGCTCCACGCGGCACCACTGTCGTGCTGGCGGGATTTCCACCAACAGTCCCGCGCCGCGATCTGACGGGAGTCGTGCAGTCGGTCCTCACGAACACGAGCGTCTCGGTCCCCCCCGACGGCGCCGTGCTCGTTGCGCGCGGGACGGCCGCTCAGGCACTGCAGGAGCAAGCAGTCGTCGGCGCTCCCCTCACCGTCCGCATCCCGCTCGTAGACGACTGGGCGTCCGTCACGGACGCAGTGAGCTCCGGACCGACGCTCGTGAGAAACGGGCGTCCCCTCTTCAACGCCGGTGAGGCTCTAACGAAGGCGCAGCTGAGCGGCCGCGCTCCGCGAACCGCGATCGGCCAGCGGGCCGACGGCGGCATCGTCCTGCTCGCAGTGGACGGCCGCCGGTCGGGCTGGAGTGTCGGGATCTCGAACTGGGATCTCGCCAACACGCTGATCAGGTACGGCTGCATAACCGGTTTCGCGCTCGACTCAGGCGGCTCGACGACAGTCGCCTTCGACGGGAAGCTGCTGAACCGGCCGTCCGACCCGGGAGGAGAGCGGCCCGTGGGGGAGTCGCTCGTGATCGGTTACACCGGCGTCTTTGCGCCCGCACCGGCGCCGAGCGTGTCTCCGAACGCCGACGGTGCAAACGACCGGGAGACGCTGGCGTACAAGCTCGTGCGACCTGCAACCGTCAGCGCGAAGCTCATCGCTCCGGACGGATCCGTCCGGGAGCTCGACTCGGGCGAGAAGGCCGCGGGCCGATACAGCCTGGCCTGGGACGGCACGGACACCACCGGCGCACCCGCCGCTGAGGGGCGCTACCACTGGAACGTCTCGGCGACCGACGACCTCGGCCGCGCGTCGATGCACGACACAAGGTTCATCCTCGACCGGACGCTCGGCTTCCTGCGCGTCTCGAAGGAGGCGCGTCTGATCACGTTCGCGCTGGCCCGGGACGCGAAGGTCCGAGTCACCGTCGAGACGCGTTATGGCGGCATTCTCCGCACGATCACCGCAGGCTCACGATCTGCCGGCGCTGTGACCGTCGCGTGGAACGGACGGGACGGACGCGGCAAGCGAGTCAGGCGCGGGGCCTATGTCGTGCATGTGGCGGCAACGAGCGACGTCGGTCTCAGCGAGCTCCGCGCCCCGCTCGTGATTCGTCGCTAGTAGGCGCCCCGTCGCGCCAGGACGGCGGGCAGCGTGCGGGCCAGGATCGTGATGTCGAGCCAGATCGACCAGTTCTCGATGTAGTAGAAGTCGAGCCGCACGAGGTCGTCGAAGCTCAGGTCGATCCGGCCGGAAACCTGCCAGAGACCGGTCATCCCCGGCAGCACGAGATAGCGCTTGCGGTGCCACGGCAGGAGCTGCTCGTAGTCGCGGATCGGAAGGGGCCGCGGGCCGACCAGCGACATCTCGCCCGAGAGGACGTTCAGGACCTGCGGCATCTCGTCGAGCGAGAAGCGGCGCAGGAATCGTCCGAGGGGCGTGACGCGAGGATCGTCCTTGATCTTGAAGAGCGGGCCGGAGGCCTCGTTGTCCACCTCGAGCGAGGCCTGGCGCTCGGCCGCGTCGGCGTACATCGTCCGGAACTTCATCATCCCGAACGCTTGCTCTCCGAGACCGATGCGCCGGTCGCGATAGAACACCGGTCCGCGCGAGCTGAGCTTGACCGCACCGGCGACGGCGAGCCAGACCGGCAAGCCGGCGACGATGACGAAGCTCGAGACGACGAGGTCGAAGCCGCGCTTCAACGCCCACTCCGATCCCGCGAGCGCCGGCGGGCGCAACTCGAACAGCGGCGCCCCTTCGCCGGGGATGTACTCGGCCCGCTGCAGCAGCAGCTCGGTCGTGCGCGGAGCGATCTTGACCTTCGCTCCGAAGCGATGGGCCTCCTCGACGAGCTCGAGCAGCTCGCGCTCGGCGAAGCCACCGTCGGTCACGATGAGCTCGTGCACGTCGTGCTCGCGCAGGATGCGCGGCACCGCGTCGAGGCCACCCAGCATGGGTAGGTCGCCGGCTTCGCCGCCGGGAGCGATCGCGCCGAGGAACTCGTAGCGAATCCCGCTGCGGTCTGCGCCCAGCGTGCGGCGCAGAGCCGCCAGCTGCTCGCCCTCTCCCACCAGCACGGTTCGCCGCCGCGCACCAGCGAGGCGCAGGACGTCACGCGTCAGTACCTCGTAGCTCGAACGCAGGATCCCGATGAAGAACGCCGTCGTGACGACCGCCGTCGGCGTCAAGCCGTACGTCGTGAAGTGGTAGCCCGTTCCCAGGCCGAATGCGAGCGTGATCACGGCCACGAGAATCATCGAGAGCACGATCTGACCGACGCCGGCCCGCAGCTCACGCCGCCGGTAGAGGCCGCCCACCCAGAACACGAGCACCGTGATCACCGTGAGGAAAGGAAGCCAGTTGCTCTCCGTCTCCCAGACGATTCCCCACAACGGCGGCCACTGGCCGAGGTAGAGCTCCCGGAAGATCAGCGCCACCCAGACGCCGAGGACGAGGCCTGCCAGGTCGAGCGTCACCAGGGCGGCAACGCTGGCCAGGCGCCGGGCGACGGCGAGAAGCGTGGTGCGGGAGAGGAGGTAGGGCCGGGCCGAGCGGATGTCTTCGACCGGCGCCGGCCGGGGCTCGGCCGGCACGGCTGGCTTCGTGCTCACCCGCAGGAGTGTACTTTGGCGCTCTCGTGGGCCTAGAACAGCTGAGCGAGCGGTACGCCGAGCACAACCGCGTCGAGCGCGGCGCCGGCTTCGTCTTCGCGGGCCCCGAGCGGGTCGAGCTCTTCCGCCGCTACGTCGGCGGGCCGGGGCGGCACGTGCTCGATCTCGGCTGCCGCGACGGCGCGCTCACGCAGGCCTACGCCGGCGGAAACGAGATCGTCGGCGTCGACGCCGACCGCGAGGCGCTCGCCGAGGCGCAGAAGGTCGGGATCGAGACCCGCTGGGCCGACCTCGACGATGCGCTGCCGTTCGAGGACGGCTCCTTCGACGTCGTCGTCGCCGGCGAGCTCCTCGAGCATCTGCGGGATCCACGGCGCGTCGCCTCCGAAGTGCTGCGGGTACTCCGACCCGGCGGCACGTTCGTCGGTTCCGTGCCGAACGCCTACCGCCTGAAGAACAGGCTTCGCTTCCTCCGAGGGCACAAGCCCGAGAACGACCCTACGCACCTGCAGATGTTCGCGCCCCGTGACGTTCGTGTCCTGCTCGGCGGCTTCGACGACGTGCAGCTGCATCTGATCGCGGGACGGCTCGTGCCACTTCATGCACGGCTGTTTGCGAACGACATCGTCTTTTCGGGCCGCAAGCCGCGCTGAAGCTCGTCGAGGTCCGTCACGGTCCTCTTCAGCCCGAGGAAGCGGAGGCCGACACGCAGAGCCGCCGCGCGGCGACGGTCGAGCAAATCCGTGTCGTGAAAGTACGCGTGCACGATCTGCCTGCGAAATGGTCCCAGCAAGCCGCGTGCGAGCATGCCGATCGAGTGGGTTGTCGGCACCTCGAGCAGCCGGCGGCCGTCACCGAGCTCGAGCCAGGCCGGCTCCTCCAGCTGCAGGTGCGGCGCTCCCGGCTCGAGATAGCCGGGCCGGAAGGCGGTCGCCGTGCAGTCGGCGTAACCGAGGTCGGCGACCGCCGCAGCCACGCCTTCGTCGAAGTACCAGCCGCCGCCGCAGAAGATCGTCGGCCTGAGACCAACCGACTCGAGCCAGCTTCCCTGCTTGCGCACCAGCACAGCCGGGTCACCCGCGGTCGGCCGCGCGTGATCCGGCGCGGTCCAGTGCGTATGCAGCCCGAAGGGCGCACGTTCCTGGGCCGCCCGCGCCCGCTCGAGCCAGCGCTCCTCGTCCTCCCCATCGGCCGGCGGGCGCATGAGGGCCGCGATCGCGAACCCACCGGGCCTGCGCTCCTGGAGCGCGCTGAAGCGCTCCCAGACCTCTTCGTCCAGCGGCCGCTCCACATGACACGAGACGACCGCGTACCGCCCGTGCAGTATGTGTCCCGTGTGCGGCATCGCCGGACTCTATTCGCCCGCGGGCGCGCCGAATCCCGAGCTCGTGGACGCGATGCGCGCGGCGCTCGTTCACCGCGGGCCCGACGAGGGATCGACGGACGCCTTCGGCCACTGCGTTCTCGGTCACCAGCGATTGAAGGTCATCGACCTCGACACCGGCTACCAGCCGGTGTCGAACGAGACGGGCGACGTCGTCGCCGTCTTCAACGGCGAGGCTTACAACTTCATGTCGCTGCGCGACCAACTGGGTGGACACGAGGTGCGGGGCACCGGCGACACGCCGATCTTGCCGCACCTTTACGAGGAAAGCGGGCCGCACTTTGTGGAACGGCTGCACGGCATGTTTGCGGTCGCACTCTGGGACGCGGGGCGCGAACGCCTCGTCCTGGCACGCGACCGGCTCGGCAAGAAGCCGCTCCTCTGGGCACGGCTTCCTGACGGCACGCTCGCGTTCGCGTCGGAGCTGAAGGCGCTGCTTCGCCTACCGCAGCTCTCCAGAGAGATCGACCTCGACGCCGTCGACGCGTACCTGGCGCTGCAGTACGTTCCTGGCGACAGGACCGCGCTGCGCGGTATCCACAAGCTCGCGCCGGGACACGTACTCGTAGCGGAAGGAGCGACCCAGCGCATCGAGCGGTACTGGCAACCGGAGCCGGCAGACCCGAGCGCAAACGACGGCGAATGGCTCGAACGCGTGCGTGCGACGGTCGGCGAGGCCGTGCGCAAGCGTCTCGTCGCCGACGTGCCGCTCGGAGCTCTGCTCTCCGGCGGGATCGACTCGAGCATCGTCGTCGCACTGATGGCGCAGGCATCGTCACAGCCGGTGCGCACCTTCACGGTCGGGTTTCCGGACGTGCGCTATGACGAGCGTGCATATGCGCGTGCGGTCGCGTCGCGTTACGGGACGCTGCACGAGGAGGTGGAGATCGAAGAAGACATCGCCTCGACGCTCCCGCGCCTTGCAGCAACCTTCGACGAGCCGCTCGGCGACGAGGCCGCGTTCCCGACCTTCCTGATCGCCGAACAGGCGCGGCGGCACGTCACCGTCGCACTCGTGGGTGACGGGGGAGACGAGTCGTTCGCCGGCTACGAGCGCTACGTCGCGCATCGCCTGGCCGAGCGCATTCCCCCTCTTGTGGCACAGGCAGGGGCAGCGGCGTTGCGGCTCCTTCCGGCCGCCCGGCGTGAGCCGCGGTCCTCGCTCTTCCGGGCGACGCGCTTCCTCGACGTTGCGTCTGCGCCCGCCGGACAGCGCTACGCGCGCCTGATGGAGGTGTTTCCCGTCGAACTGCGCCGCGAGCTCTGGTCCGACACGCGGCTGGCGCAGCAGGTGCGGCTCGAGCCGGCGGGACACGGTGTCGCGGGCCTGCAATTGCTCGACCTCGAGACGTACCTGCCGGGCGATCTGTTGCTCAAGGCGGACCTCGCGTCGATGGCCCACTCCCTGGAACTGCGGTCGCCGTTGCTCGACCACGAGGTCGTCGCACTCGGCCTTGCGCTGCCCGAGTCGCTGAAGACGCGCGGCCGGGAGGGCAAGGTGGCGCTGCGACGTGCGTTTGCCGCGGATCTGCCGCCCGAGGTCGCCGGCCGCGGCAAGACCGGGTTCGGTGTTCCGCTCGGACGATGGTTCCGGTCCGACCTGCGAGACGCGGCGCACGATCTTCTGTCCAGTGACCGCGGCTGGTTCCGGCCGGAGACCGTGCGACGGCTGCTCGAGGAGCACGAGTCCGGGCGTGCGGATCACGGGCACCGGTTGTGGTGCCTATTGATGCTCGAGCTCTGGGTGCGCGAGCACGTGGAAGCGCCCGTCCTCGTCCCGGCCGCGTGAAGCGCGTCCACCTCTGGCTGATCGCCGTCGCGGCGATCGCTCCGCGCCTGGCCGTCCTCCTGCACGAGCGCGGCCGCATCCTCACGGCCTTCACCGACAAGAGCGACGACTTCGCGCAGACGTTCGTCCATCACGGGACGTTCGGCTTCATCCCTGGTGAGCCGTCCGCGTACACGCAGCCGCTGTACGGCTTCTTTTTGATCCCGATCTACTGGATCTTCGGTCGCAACTGGTGGGCGGTGGGCGGAGCCCAGATCGCTGTGGCGACCGTGACCGCGTTCCTCGTCTATGCGATCGGAGCCCGCGTGCTGTCGCGGCGCGCGGGCACGATCGCAGCGATCCTCGCGACCCTGAACCCGTACCTCGTGTGGCACGACGTCCACCTCAACCGGGAGGTGCTCGACCAACTACTCGCGGCGGCGCTCATTCTCTGCACGCTCATCGCCGCCGATCGGCGCTCCGTCAAATGGGCGACCGCTGCGGGAATCATCGCCGGGCTCGCAGTGCTCGGCAACGTGCGCCTCATCTTCATTCCGCTCGTCGTCGCGGCCTACCTGGTGATCCGCAACGGCTGGAGTTGGGCGCCCGTCGCACTCGTCGTCGCGGCGGCGTTGACCGTCACGCCGTGGGTGGTCCGTAACAAGGTGGAGGTCGGCTGCTTCGCGCTCACGACGGATGGCCGCGCGCTCTGGAAGGCCAACAACGACCAGACGTACAGCTTGCTCGCACACGGGAAGTGGATCGACGACGTCAAGGATCCGCCGGACCATCCGTTCCCCAATCCCGAGGAGGCGCGAGACCTCTACCTGCAGAGCGGCAAGAAGAACCACGTCAACGAGTGCGCGAACCAGGCCTACTACCAGCACAAGACCTGGCGGTTCGTGCGTGACCATCCCGGCGAGAAGGCGAAGCTCGCTGCGCAGGCCGTGCGCATGGAGTGGGATCCGCGCACGACCGCCTCAGCGACGGACTCGGGCCACGGAGCGATCCGCAGCCTGGCGCAACCGCTCTACACCTCGTTGCTGTACGCACTCGCGCTCGTCGGTATCTTCGTGGCCGCGCGCGGGTTCGTCGGCCTCGCACTCGCCGTGCTCGCCTACCAGACATTTGCCGCGATGGTGTTCGTCGGTGCGACTCGCTACCGCGTCGCCACGGACTTCCTGCTTGCGCTTCTGGCCGCGGGCGCGATCGACTGGGTGCTCAGGCGCCGGCAGCGCAGGTTGCAGTGAAGGTCCTGCACATCCACCGGATCGGAGGCATCGGTGGCTCCGAGCGCCATCTCCTGACGCTCTTGCCCGCGCTCGCAGAGCGCGGAGTCGACGTGCGCTTCCTCGGGATCGATGACACCTCGCGCGCGCCCGACCCGTTCTATGAAGCGCTGACCGTGCCGTTCGTCCGGACTCCCGCGGCGCGCGACATCGATCCCCGGCTGGCGCTGCGCGTCCGCCGAGAGGCGCGGAAGGCAGACCTCGTGCACACGCACCTCGTGCATGCGGACGTCTACGGAGCGCTGGGTGCGCGGCGGCTCGTCTCGACGAAGCACAACGACGACCCGTTCCGCGCGGGAGCGTTCCGCTTCGTCGAGCGTGCTCTCGCGCGGCGAGCTTTCAGGGTGATCGCGATCACCGAGGCGCTGGCGCGGTTCCAGGTGGAACGCGTCGGCCTTCCCGCCGGCAAGGTCGAGGTCATCCATTACGGGCTGGACGAGTTGCCGGCGGCATGGGGATCGAACCCCGCGGACGATGTGCGTTCCGACGCGCGCGTGCTCCTCGCGGTATGCCGGCTCGAGCCGCAGAAGGGCCTGGACATTGCTGTCCGAGCCTTGCCGGAGATCCGCGCCCGCCATCCGAACGCCGAGCTCGTCGTACTCGGCGAAGGCGCGCAGCGATCGGAGCTCGAGCAACTGGCGAGCGAGCTGCAGGTCCCGGTGCACCTGCTCGGCCGCGTCCCGAATGTCGCCGCGTGGTTGAGTCGAGCAGACCTGCTCGTCCATCCAGCGCGCTGGGAAGGCTTCGGCCTCGCGCTGCTCGAGGCGATGCTGGCCTCGAAGCCCGTAGTCGCAACGAACGTCAGCTCGATCCCGGAGATCGTGTCCGACGGCGAGACGGGATTGCTCGTCGCACCCGACGACCCGGCGGCCCTGGCGGCCGCCGTGACCCGTCTCCTCGATGATCCGGACAACTACGGGCTGCTTGGCCGCGAGCGGGCCAAGTCGCAGTTCAGCGTCGCACGGATGACCGACCGCACACTTGCGGTCTACGAGACAGCACTTCGCGGGACTAGTCAGCCGCGCGCGGTCAACGCGCCTTCGTAGAGCAGCTCCGTGCGGTCCGTGCAGCGCTCCTGCAGGAAGTGCTCGAGCGCGCGGCGTCGGCCCGCCTCGCCCATCTCCGCGGCGCGCGACAGATCGCCCGCAAGCTGCACGATCGCTTCCTCGAGCGGGGCCGCCTCGCCGGGAGGAACGAGGAGACCCGTCACCCCGTCCTGCACGAGCTCGCCCAGACCGCCGATCTCCGCTGCGATCACAGGCCGTGCGCGCTCCATCGCTTCGAGCGCGACCATTCCGAAGCCTTCGCCCATCGACGGCACGACGACGATCGCCGCCCGTTCGATCGCGTGTTGCACGGGCGCGACATAGCCGAGAAAGCGCAGCGAGTCCTCGAGGTCGAGCTCCAATGCCAGCGCGCGCAGCGCCGGCTCGAGCGGACCGCGCCCCGCGATGTGGAGCTGCAGGTCCGGGATACGCCGGCGCGCCGCCGCGAACGCACGAAGCAGCACGATGTGACCCTTGATCGGGATCAGACGACCGACGCAGAGCAAGACAGGCGCCGTCCCGCCGTACGGGCGCGGGGAACCGTCCGGCTCGATGCCGTAGTGCACGATCTCGAAGCTCCCACCGTCGAAGCCTTCAACCTCCTCGAGGTAACGCGCGAGGCCGCGAGAGATCGCGATGTGCGTGTGGGCAAAAGTCGCGATCGCACGATCGCCGAGCGCAAAGCCGGGGTTCTCGCGGAACTCGTTGAAGCCGTGCTTCGTCGACACGCGCAGCGGAACACCCGTCAACGCTCCGGCGAGCTGCCCATAGACGTCGGCGTGCACGAGATGCGTATGGAGGATCCTCGGCCGCCGGCGCGCGAGATACCCGGCGAGACGCAGGAACGCGATCGGGTCGACGTCCGCCGCCAGAGGAATCGAGTCCAGGGGTATGCCGCGGCTCGTCAACTCACGCGCAAAGTCCCAGGCGCCCGGCTCGTGCTCGTGCAGCATGAGGAAGCGGATGTCCCAGCCGCGCTCCTTCAACCGCGGCAGCAGGGAGAGCAGGTGCGCCTCCGAGCCGGAGATCCCGGCCACCTTCTGCAGGTGCAGGACGGTCCCGTGCTGGTTCACCGCACCGCCGCCAGAATTCCGTCGGCCCACGTGTCCACCGAATGCCGTTGCGCCACGCGCTCGCGCAGCGTGCGGCCGATCTCGGCCCGTTCGCTTTCGCCGAGGCCGGCGAACCAGCGCAGACGCTCGGCGAGGCTTTCGGGCGAATCGCGCTCGAAGTGCAGCGGGTAGCCGTCGAACAGCTCGTCGAACACCGGGTTGGACGCGAGCACCGGCAGGCAGGCCGCTGCGGCTTCGTAGACGACCTTGTCCGGCGCGCCCGCCTCCATGTTGTTGACGAGGACGTCAGAGGACGCGAACAACTCGGGAACCTGCGCCCGCGGCACGGCGTCGCCCAGGGGGACGCCCAGCCGCTCGAGGTCGGTGCGATGCCGACGCTCCAGCTCGTTCAGCGCGACGCCGTGGAGCCGGACGCCTGCGCCCTCGACCTGCTGGACCGCACGGAGGATCGTCTCGATCCCCTTGGCCGGCGAGTAGCGCCCGAGCACCAGCGCCTGCACGCCCGTGCGTCCCGTGCGATCCGTACAGGCGAACTCGTTCACGTCGATACCGTGCCCGATCGGCCGAACCTTGGGCGACTCGAGTGGAAACGAGCGCCGGTCGACGCTCACGATCGCCGTCGCGAGCCGCTCTGCCGCGCGGAGCGTGGAAGACGCCTTCCAGTGTGTGTACCAGAGGAGCAGCGGCGTCCGCCTCGGGCGCACGAGGGGTGCGGCGAGCAAGACGTAGGCCGGGATCATGTGGGCGACGACCGCGTCCGCCGGTAACGCGTGCGCCAACGCGCGCTCGAACCGCCAGACACGCTGCACGCGGGAAGGCGCTCCGAACGTCCGCACCTCGACGTTCGCGGGCAACCCGTCGCCGTCGCCCGACTGTGCGAGGACGACCACCTCGTCCACCCGCTCGGCGAGCGCGCGAATCTTCGGGATCGTTGCTGCCAGGACTGGATGTTCCGGATCGACGCTCTGCGTGATGAAGACAAGCCGCTTCATCAGAAGAAGTCCGTGTCCCCGAGCGTGAACCGCCACGCGTGCGGATCCGGGTCGAGCTGACCGGCCAGCGGCTTGCCCATGAAGTCGAGCGACATCGGCGTCGGCACGAAGCCGCAGGAAGCGTACGCCGCGGCCTCCCGCGGCCCGGGCAGCGCGATCAGCGCGCGCGTTCCCGGCTTCACGCCGGCCACGCACGCACGCAGCAGCGGTCGCGGCGGCCCGACCAGATCCGCGACGAGCGCAATCGGCTGTCCACGGTGGCGCTTGTGGCCGAGTACCGCATACCCGCCGCCCGCGCGATACGCGATGTAATCGCGCGGCGAGTCGAGATAGCGCCAGTTCAGATACTCCGCGTCGCGCACGATGTGGTTGGGCCAGCCAGACGCCGCGTCGCCCTCGAACTCGAACCGTTGGATCTGCTCTACGCGACCGCGCCGGAGGCTCACGCGCGGCAGCGGCCGCGCCCAGATGCGGAGCTTGCCGATCTGCGTCCAGCCGAGCGGCCCGAGGAAGAGCGGCGCTGTGGGAGCCGACGCGAACGCAAGCACGACAGCGGCGCCTCGAGCTTTGGCCTCCTCCTCGTGTTTGCGCTCGAGGCCGACGAACACGCCTCGGCCACGCGCAGCCGGAGCCGTCGTCGCATGCACCGAGAAGGTCGCGGGACGACGGCCTCCGTCGAGAGCCATGCGGTAGAGGGAGTG
>DAINSN010000022.1:0-20556 GCA_036741295.1 Gaiellaceae bacterium | reverse complement strand
CTTCGCCACCGACCCACGGGTCCCTGCTCAATCTGAGATCAGCTCCAGACCCCAATGACAAACGTCGGCAAATGGACGCGGCTGGATCCGACGCTAGCCGAGCGCGGTGCCTGGGCCGCTCGAGGTCCACTCGGCCAGCTCGTACCAGTGCGTTGCGCGGAGGGCTTGGGCGACCTCCGGGTCTGTGTGCTCCGCATAGAAGACGTGCCGCTCGAGGTCACAACAGATCGCGACAGCCTCGAGCTTGACGTCGGGAATGCTCATCAGCGCCTCGCCCGGGAGCCTCGCTTCGGCGACGGTGTAGTGCTTGAACTGCAGGTCCGGCGCGTACTCCATCAGCTTCGGCCAGTCCGGACAGGTGCGCGAGCTCATGTCGCGACCCTTTCCGTCGGCGCGCCGATCTCCTCCCCGGTCCAGCGGCCCTCGAGCCGCACCACGCCGCGCTCATCGCCCGCCGGGTAGACGACGAACGCGAGCGCATCGTCGAGCCAGTGATACAGCCGCTCGCCGGTCTCGTCCGTCAGGCCGAGGCGCAGGTGGAAGCGTCCGTCTGCCAGCGGCAGCTGTTCGACCTCGAAGCGGGCCCCGAGCTCGGTCGTCTGCTGATCCCAGCCAAGCTCGGCGGTCGAGCGCCCCGAGCCCGCGACGAGCAGGCCGGATGCATCCCTCAACTCGAGCGACAGCTTCGGCGGAGCCATCGCCCGTTGCGCGACGACGCGCAAGCGCAGCGTCAGCGGCTCGCCGGCGAGGAACTGCGTGCGCGGCGCTCCATCCGGGCCGAGCAGCTCGACGCCCTCGATCCGCGCTTCGCCGCTTCCCCACTCCTTTAGGCCGGCGCCGCGCTCCGCGGGATCCAGCTCACCGGCGAGCTGCTGCCGGTAGCGCACGATCGCGTCGTGCGTCGGCCCGTCGAACTCGACGCGTCCGTTGCGCAGCAGGACAGCGCGATCGCAGAGACGCTCGACCGCGGCTGCATCGTGCGAGACGAACACGATCGTGCCGCCGCGTTGCTTGAACTCGAAGATCTTGCCGAAGCACTTGCGCTGGAACTGCTCGTCGCCGACGGCGAAGACCTCGTCCAACAGCAGGACGTCGGCGTCGATGTGCGCCGCAATCGCGAAACCGAGGCGCATGTACATCCCGGACGAGTAGGTGCGCACCGGCAGGTCGATGAACTGCTCCAGCCCGGCGAAGGCGACGATCTCGTCCAGCTGCTCGCGCACATAGGCACGCTTGAGGCCGTGGATCGAGCCGTTGAGAAAAACGTTCTCCCGGCCGGTCAGATCGGGATGGAAGCCGGCGCCGAGCTCGAGCAGCGAGCCGACGCGCCCGCCGACGTCGACGCTGCCGGACGTCGGCTTGATGATCCCGGAGAGCAGGCGCAGGAGGGTCGTCTTCCCGGAGCCGTTGCGCCCGACGAGCCCGATCGCGCTGCCGGGATCGACGTGGAAGGACACGTCGGTGAGCGCCCGCACCTCCGCGGGCTGCGACCGGCGGCGCGCGACGACGACGTCCTTCAGCCGCCGCGACTCGCGCGGATAGACCTTGAAGTGCCGCGAGGCATGCTCGGAGGCGATCTCGCCGGGTCGAATCACGCTTCCGAGGGTACCGCGAGCGCCCGTCGCACCAGCCCGGCGAGCACCTGCACGAACGCCGGGTCGGCATTCGGCATCTCGATCCTCCGAAAGCCCAGGCCGAGCTCCTCAGCCAGCTCGGCGGCCTCGTGGTCGAGGTCCCAGCGGATCTCGAGATGGTCGGCGACGAAGCCGACCGGGCAGACCAGCACGTCCCGAACCCCGCGGCCCTGCAGCTCCCGAAGGTGGTCGAGGATGTCGGGGCCGAGCCACGGTTCCCCCGTCTGGGACTCGCTCTGAAAGGAGAACGACCATGTCTCGAGGGCTGCGCGCTCTGCGACCAGCCGGGCGGTCTCCAGTAGTTGGTCCTTGTACGGATCTCCGGACTCGAGGATGCGCGCCGGCAGCGAGTGGGCTGTGAAGACGACGTGCGCGTCGGTTCCGCGCACGCGCTCGGCAAGCAGGTCGACGAAGCCGGGCTCGTCGTGCCAGCTCTCGATGAACACGAGCTCGGCTCGACCGCCGAGCCCCCGTTCCAACTGTTCGCGGTAGCCCGCGATGGACATCGACGAGTAGTGCGGCGCGAGCACCAGGCCGACGACCGTCTCCGCTCCCACGCCCAGTGCAGCGTTGGCTGCTTCCGCGATGCGCGGCGTCCAATGCTTCATGCCCGTGAATACCGGCACGTCTCTCAGTTCGCGCGCCAGCGCAGCGCGTGTTTCTTCGGTGATTGCGTTCAGCGGCGACCCGTCCTCGATCCCGAGCCGGCGGTAGCGCTCGACGAGATCCGCCATCAGCTCCGGGGGAATGGCACGGCCGCCGCGGATGTCCGAGTAGTACGCCGGAACGTCGGCCAGCCGCTCCGGCGAGCCGTACGCCATCAGCACGACCGCCGCTTTCACACGCGCGCTTCTACGGTCGCCTCGTGCACGAATTCGGTCAGGTGCCCGAGAACGGCCGGGTCTGTATTGGGTGGCACTCCGTGCCCAAGGTTGAATACATGACCCGGCCGCCCTCCAGCACGCGCGAGAATAGCGCGGGTCTCGGCCTCGATTCGCTCCCAGGGTCCCAGCAGCACGGCCGGATCGAGGTTGCCCTGCACGCCCCGGTCCTCGCCCACCTCCGCCCAGCCTCGATCGAGCGGGATGCGCCAGTCAAGCCCGATCACGTCGCCGCCCGCGTCGGCCATTGCCGAGAGCAAGGTCGCCGTGCCCGTGCCGAAATGAATCGTGGGAACGTCGACCGCAGCGAGGATGCGCGCCGAGTACGGGGCCACGAACTCCTCGTAGTCCGACGGCGAGAGCGCACCGACCCACGAGTCGAAGACCTGAATGACGTCGGCCCCCGCGCGCGCCTTCGCCGCGACGTAACGCCCGAACGTGTTCGCGAGCTTGTCCATGAGCGCGTGCCATGTGTCGGGCTCGCGATACATCATCGCCTTGACGCTCGCGAACTCGCGGCTCGGTTTCCCTTCGATCAGGTAGCCGGCGACGGTGAACGGACCGCCGCAGAAACCGATGACGGCCTGGTCGTCACGCAGCGCCGCACGGACGAGCCGCACGGCCTCGAGGATCGTCGGCACGGATTCCTCCGGCTCCGGGACGACGAGGCGATCCACGTCAGCGCGACTGCGTATCGGCTCGGCGATCACGGGGCCGACGTTCTCGACGAGGTCGACCTCGACGCCCATGCCGAGCACCGGGAACATGATGTCCGTGAACATCACGGCGGCGTCGACGTCGTGACGGCGAACCGGCTGCAGCGTCACCTCGGCGCAGAGCTCCGGCTCCGCCACGATGTCGAAGAGCCCGTAACGCTTGCGCAGCTCGCGGTACTCCGGCAGCGAGCGACCGGCCTGGCGCATGAACCAGACGGGCGTGCGCTCAACCGGCTCCCGGCGGCACGCCCTCACGAGAAGCGGTTCCACGCCACGTAGGCTAGTCCGGCTCTGGACGCTGTCGGTGAACATCCCGTTCCTGCCGGCCCGCTCGCGGTGCGCTGGCTCGGCTACGAACTAGACCCGCCGCAGGCGGGAGCCCTGACCCACGCACGGGTCGCCCTCGAGAACGCCGGCACCGCGCCCTGGCGCGGCCTGAACCTCTCGTACCACTGGCTGGACGAGCGCGGCAACCCGATCCTCTGGGACGGCCTCCGCTACGAGGTGAGCGCCGCACCCGGCGAGCGCATCGAACGAGAGCTCGACCTCCGCGGTCCGATCCCGCCCGGCCCGTACCAGCTCGCGTTCGATCTCGTGGACGAGCAGCGCTTCTGGCTCGCCGAGCTCGGCAACTACTCCCCGCACCTCGACGTCGAAGTCGCGCCTCGCGATGCTGCGGCGGCGCGTGCCCATCTGCCCCCGAACGCCGATCTCGACCCCGACTGGGAGGAGCGGGTCTATGCGGCGCACACGGAGGGATACGCAGCGGTCGGCGGGTCGATCGATGCGCGGCGGCCGTCCACAGAGCTCGAGCCGTACGCGCCGGGCGGCGGACGCAATCCCGCGTTCGCGCATCCTCTGGTCCTACCTTCATTGCTCCCACCGCTCGAGCCGAACACCGAGGTCGCAGGCCTCCCGGCGTGGCAGCCGGAAGGCGACGAGCCCTGGGTCTACGACGCCCGGATCAGACTTCGACTGCGATCTGGTCGTCGACGCGGTTGAAGACGAACGCGCCGAGCGCGAGAGCAAGGACAGCGGCGACAACCGTGTAGATGGTGTCCCCGAGCCCGGGCAACCGGCCGTAGAACAGTGGATCCCGCAGCGCCTCGACCAGCGGCGACAACGGGTTCCCCCAGTGGATGACGCCGACGACCCAGTCCCGCCGGGCGATCTGCGGATCATTGAGCGGATAGAGCACGGGCGTCAGGAAGAAGAGCGGTAGCAGCAGCGCCGAGACCAGGAACTCGAGGTCGCGGAACAACACGTTCAGCGACGCAACCGCAAGCGCGAGGCCGCCCGTGACCGCAACGACCGCCAGCCCGAGCGGCAGCGCGAGCCACTCGGTCGCGCGAACGCGCGGCAGCAGCGCAAAGTTCACTGCGAGCAGGACGACGAGCATGACGCCGAAGCTGATCAGGTGCGTCGCGACGACGGAGAGCGGCAACAGCTGTCGCGGGAAACGCGTCTTCCGAATGAGATTCGCGTTGTCCAGCATCGACCGGGAGGCCGATTGCACCGACGTGGCGAAGAAGATCCAGGCCGACAGCCCGACGAGCAGGAAGAGCGCGTAGTGCCCCTCAGACCCGAACTGGGTCTTCCACAGGACCGAGAACACGAGCAGATAGACGGCCATGAGCAGGACCGGATTGGCGAGCGTCCAGGCCAGCCCGAGGAGCGAGCCGCGGTATTTCGCCTGGACATCCCGGCGAAAGAGGTTCCCGAACAGCTCGCGGTAGCGGACGAGATCCCCGTATACCGTCGTCATGGGCGCGGCCTAGTGTAGAGGTGGCCTCACATGGCGCTTACAGCCCTTCGTTACGCTTCTGCTCCGTGAAGGTGCTCGCGGCGATTGCTGCATTTCCCGCTGCGGCCGCGGCCATCTCGCTGCTGCTTCGCACTCCGCTCGCTACCCGCCTCGCGGCGGCGCCGCGCGAGGACCGCTGGCACGAGCGGACGACGCCGATGTTCGGTGGGATCGGGATCGTCGCCGGCCTCTTCACCGGAGTCGGCGTCGCCATCGCGGTCGGCGCGGCCCCAGCGAGCCGGGAGATCTTGGCGATCCTGGGCGGGTGCGCGATCCTCTTTGTCGCAGGGTTGCTGGACGACCTCTTCTCGCTCGGCCCGATCCCGAAGCTCGTCGCGCAGTTCGCGGCGGCCTGCCTGGTGATCTTCAACGGGCTGACGATCTCCGGCTTGATCTCGAACGACTTCCTGGCCGGAGTCGTCGCGCTCGTCTGGCTCGTCGGGATGACGAACGCCTTCAACCTGCTCGACAACATGGACGGGCTGGCCGCGACGCTCGCCGGGATTGCGGCGGCGTTCTTCGCCGTCGACGCCGTCACCGTGCACAAGAGCCACGCCGTGCTGGCGCTGGCGCTGGCACTCGCGCTCGCGTGCGCGGGCTTTCTCCCCTTCAACCTGCGGCGGGGCAAGGCGGCGGCGGTCTTCATGGGCGATTCGGGCAGCCAGCCGCTGGGCTTCGCGCTGGGAGCCCTCGGCCTGACCGCGAGCTGGAAGGTGGCCGGCACGACCGTCGCAACCCTGCTGCTGCCGATCCTCGTGCTTGCGGTCCCGATCCTCGACACGTCCCTGGTCACGATCGTGCGCCTGCTCGACGGCCGTCCCGTCTACCAGGGAGGACGCGACCACACCTCGCACCGGCTCGTGTATCACGGACTCTCGGAGAAACGCGCCGTCGTCCTGCTGGCTGTGATCTCCGCGGCGCTCGGAACGACCAGCCTCTTCTACGCGGTGCTCGACAACGCCTGGGTGACGCTGATCGGCGTGCTGCTCACGTTCGCGCTGCTCGTCCAGTTTGCCAGCGGGCTCTCCGATGCGGAACGGGCGCCGAGCTTTGCCGGCGACCGTGGCTGGCTGCGCACGTTCGTCGCGAATCCGCGCCGTCTCGTCGAGTCGGTTGTCGACTTCGCGCTCATCACCGCCTCCTTCGCCGTCGCGTACTACCTCCGGCTGCAGGGTGGCGGTAGTGACTACCAGCGGCACATCTTCCTCGTCTCGATCGCCATCGTGCTCGCCGTCCGCTACGTGGCGTTCATCCCGTTCGGCCTCTACCGCGGCGTCTGGCGATACGCGGGCGCACGCGACGCGGCCAGCATCGTCGCCGCCGTCGTGGTTTCGGAGGTCGTGGCGTACCTGATTCTCGACGCAACCCAGACGTGGGGGCCGTTCCCGCGGAGCGTGTTCATCATCGACGCCCTCGTGTGCACGGTGCTGATCGGCGCCTCGCGCTTCTGGGAGCGTGCATTCGTACGGGGCGTGTCGGCACTCACGGGACGCGGCGACCGTCATCGCACGCTGATCATCGGCGCGGGTCGAGGCGGACGCAGCCTGCTGCGCGAGCTACGCGAGACGGCTGGCGAGCAGGTAGTCGGCTTCGTGGACGACGATCCGCGACTGTCACGGCGACGGCTGCAAGGTGTCCCCGTGCTCGGCGGGACCGGCGAGATCGAAGGGATTCTCGCGCGCGTGCGTCCAGACGCCGTTCTCGTCACGATCCCCGACGCCCCGCGCGAACGTCTCGGGCTCGTCATCGACGCCTGCACGCTGGCGCAGGTGCCGTGCCGCTTCGTCCGTCGCGATACCGACCTCGATCCTCGCGCCGTCCTCGGCGCCACGGCAGCCGACTGATTCGCGAATGGCCGTCGTGACCGCGCGGACGACGCCGGCTGAACAAACGCTGGTCGATCGCCTACTGGCGGCCGCGCCGCTGCTCAGCATCTTTCTCTGGCTGGCGATCATCTACGTGATTCAGGCGTGGGCCCACAAGACGCCCTGGCTCTTCGGCGACGAACTGGAGCTCACGCAACTCTCGCGCGCGATCGCCGACACCGGACACGCGGCGCGGCGCGGCGAGCCGTACTCCTTCACGACGCTCTGGACCTACGTGCTCGCGCCGGCGTGGCTGATCGACAACCTCCATGCCGCATACGCGACCGTGAAGTACCTCACGGTGATCGTGATGACGGCAACCGTTTTTCCCGCCTACGCGATCGCGCGCATGCTCGTCGGCCGTAGGCCGGCGCTCTTCGTCGCTGCGGCGTCCGGGGCGATTCCGGCAGTCGCCTACTCCTCGATGATCGTCGAGGAGCCGTTCGCATACTTCTGGTCGACGCTGGCGCTCTTCCTGATCATGCGCGCGCTGATTACGCCGTCACGCTGGTGGGTCGGAGGTGCGGTGGTCGCGTCTCTGATCGCGCCGCTCGTGCGCGGAGAGCTCGCAGTGATTCCGACGGTCTTCCTGCTCGCCGGGGCGTTCCTGCTTTGGCGGTCCGACTACGTCAGCCGGTGGCGCCGGACCTGGAGCACGTGGGACTGGGTGGGCTTCGTGACACTCGTGGTCGGCGCGGCCGTGATCGTCAGCGCGGTGCTCGGTCACCGCTCACTCGAATGGAACTACGCGACCCGCCTCTACAAGGGCCGCATGCTCGATCTCGGGCTGAACGCCGCAGGCGCGTTGACGATCGGCCTCGGCGTGCTCCCCGTGGTGGCGGGACTGGCGGTACTCTGGCGCGCACCCGGTGAACCGGCGCGTCGAGAGCTGCGCATCTTTCGCAGTGTCCTACTGGCCGCCATCATCAGCTTCGGCCTCTACACCGCCGTCAAGTCGACGTACGTCTCGATCACCTTCGGCACGTACACCTACGAGCGCAACCTCATCTACGTCGCGCCGCTCTTGTTCACGGGCACCGCGCTCTGGCTCGAGCGTCGGCGCCTGCATCCGATTGCCCTTGCACTCTCGTCGGCGTTCGTCCTCGTCCTGATCCTGACGACGCCGTACGAGATGGGTCAGGATCTCTCGTACAACGCACCCGGGCTCGCGATCCTGCAGCAGGCGAACCGTTACCTCCAGCTCGATCCGACGGGCGCGAAGATCGGGCTGCTCGCGCTGCTCGGCTTCTCGATCGCGCTCCTGCTCGCACCGCGGTTCCTTGGTCGGGGCGCGGCGTGGCTCGTGCTCGCCGTCGCGGCGGCTGTCGTCGCGTGGAACCTGACCGCGGAGATCTCCTTTGCGTCCGCGTCCAATCGCGCCTCGGATCGCTTCGCCGACAACATCCGCACGCCGTTCACGTGGGTCGACGACGCCACGGGCGGCGCACCGACGCTCTACCTCGGCCAGCAGATGAGCGACCAGAACGGCGAGTGGCTGCTCGAGTTCTGGAACCGATCGATCAAGGCGGTTTGGAGCCTCGACGGGACAGCGCAGGGGCCCGGCCCATTCCTGACGCCAGATCCGCGCGCATCCGACGGCGCGCTGTCACATGATCCGGGCTATCCGTACGTCGTCCAGGAGCAAGGCATCGAGGTCGTCGGCAAGACCGTCGCGACGCACTTGCACCGTGCGGGCGGCGGGCTCGAGCCCTGGCATCTGATCAAGGTCGATCCGCCGCTCCGGCTGCGCGGCTCGGTCACCGGCGTCTATTCCGACGGCTGGACGGGCTCGTTCAGCGCCTACACGCGCTACTCCACCGCAGGAGGCCGCGCTGGACGGATTCGCGTCATCGTCTCTCGGGCGGCGTGGGGTGGGCCGAACAAGACCGGACACGTGACCGTGGCGATCGGGCGCATCCTGATCGGCGACGACAAGCAACCGCACCTCGGCAAGCCGACCGAGGTGAAGCGCTTCGACATCCACAGCAAGGAAGAGATCCCGATCGTGCTGAAGGCTCCGGGCCCGCGATTCCGCGTCGAGGTGACGATCACCCCCACCTTCGTTCCACAGCAGCTGGCTGCCGACCAGACCGACAGACGTGAGCTCGGCGCGAAGGTGAGCTACGTGTTCATGCTGCCGCGGAAAGCCGCGCACAAGTAGCTGAAGCGCACCGCGAGCAGGAGCCGTGCAAACGGCCCGCTCCGCTCGAGCACATACAGCAGGCTCGCAACCGGCCACGGCAAGGAGACATGCTGCGGCGAGAAGAACGGGTGCAGCTCCACCTGGGCGAAGCCTGCCGTGCGCAGGTCGGCGCGAACGTCCTCGACGCGGTACTGGCGCGGGTTCAGATCGAAGACGAACTTCCGCTTGGTGTACCCGGCCACGCGACGGAAGAAGTCGGCCCGGTCGTCCGCGTAGTAGATCGCGCGGAAGCATGTGGTCACCGCGACGGGCTCGGCTGGTTCGTAGTCGTTGAGGTCACCAAGGACGACGTCGCGTCCCCGCAGCTTCCCGGCCTTGACCATCTCGGCGCTCGTATCCACCCCAAAGTAGCGGGCTCCCGGCAGATGATCGGCGAGCCCGCCGTCGCCGCAGGCGAGATCCAGCACTGCGTCGCCCTGCTCGAGCGGTGGGCCGAGGCTGAGAACGAGCTCCCCGCGGTGAGCGAGGTACGTCGCCGCGTCCGCATACGCGATCTCGGACCAGCGCGTCGCCCGGCGATCGTATTTCCCCCCCGTCACCGGAGTGCGAAGAGCCGTTCGGGATGCTTGCGCAGGAAGCGAAGCATCGCATGTAGGTGCCAGAGGTTCCGGCGCGTGAAGAAATGCTTGTCGATCACAGCCTGGTACTCGTGGTGGACGACGGCACCAGGAATCCACCAGCGCTCCCAGCCGGACTTCATCGCCCGGTAGCTGAGATCGATGTCTTCCACGTACAGCTTGTAACCCGCATCCCACCCGCCAATCTCGTCGAGCATCGTGCGGCGCATGAGCAGGAAGGCGCCCAGCATCGTGTCCACCTCCAGCGGCTCGTCAGCGGGAGCGTCGAGGAGGTAGTGCCGCCGCTGCCAGCGTAACGGTGGGAAAAGAGACCGCAGCGGTGTGCGCCGCACAATGGTTCCGCCGACGGTGGGGAAGCTGCGCCGGGAGGCCTGCAGGGTGCCGTCGGGGTTGATCATCTTCGGCCCGACGATGCCGCAGCGCGGATGCGCATCGGCAAACGCAACGAGCTCGGGCACACAGTCAGGCTCCGGGACCGCGTCCGGGTTCGAGATCACGACGTACTCGCCGCTGGTCGCGGCGATGCCCTTGTTGACGTTCGCAGAGAAGCCGACCGCATGGTCGTTCTCTAGTACTTGTGCGTCGCCGCAAAAGTTCCCCGGCCGGCTCCCGGGGCCGTTTGCGACGACGACGAGCTCGTCCACCTGAGGGCGTAGCGCAGGGAGCGAGGTGCGCAGCAGCTCGGCCTCGCCGGGCCCGGTGACAACGAACACGCCGGAGACCTTCATCCTGCGAGAACGCTCCGGTAGACGTCGGCGGTAATCCGTGCGGTCTCGCGCCAGGAGAACCTCTTGGCTCGTTCGAGCCCGGCTGCGGAAAGTCGAGCGCGCTCCGCAAGCGCCCTGCGCACGCCGTCGGCGAGGTCATCCGTGAAGATCGCGGCGTCGCCGGCGACCTCCTGCATCGCTCGCTCGGGCGCGGCTACGACGGGCGTTCCGCACGCCATCGCCTCGACGACCGGGAGCCCGAAGCCTTCGTACCGCGACGGAAAGACCAGGCACGCCGCGCTCTGGTACAACCGGATCAGCTCTTCCTTCGGTACGTATCCGCGCACATCCGCCCCACGACGCTTGAGCTCGGCCGCGAGCTCCTGATCCTTCGGCGGCCCGACCACGATGAGCTTACGCCCCACCGCGTTCGCGGCATCGATCGCGGCCAATGGCTGCTTCCGCGGCTCGATCGCGCTGACGAAGAGGAGAAAGGAATCGTGCTCGCCGGCGGGCACGAAGGCGGGATCGGGCGCGAGCGGCGTGACGACAATCTTGTCCGCAGGCGTCCCGTACAGCTCGATCAGATCGCGTTTCGTGCGCTCGGAGATCGCGAGGACGCGTTCGGCCTTCCGCACGGCGCGCCGCACGAAGACCTTGAAGGTCGCGAGGTCCCAGAAGCCGAAGACGCTCGGATCTCTTTCCCAGGAGAGGTCCTGCACGGTGACGACCGCAGGACAGGGGCAACGGAGCGGTAGCGCGTGGATGAAGTGCGCGACGTCGGGTCCGAGGCGCCGCAGCAGACGCGGGAGCCCGACTGCCATGCGCAGCTCCTGCGAGCGAGCGGCAAGCTTCACCGGCTCGATCCCCTCGGGAACGAGCTCCGGGTCGCGCGTCACGGCCACGATGCGAAGATCTTCGGCGACCGCAGGAAGCTCACGCAGCAACTGCGTGACGTACGTCTCGTCGCCGGTGCGGCGGCGTCCGAGCACGTCGGCGTCGACGAGCACGAGCGGCCTGTCCGTCACGCTAAGGCTTCCCGGTACACCTCGACGGTTGCCGCGGCTACGTCATCCCACCGAAACGCACGTGCCCGTTCGAGCCCGCGCGCGACCAGCGTGTCGCGATCCGTGGCAGCGCGTTCGATGCCGGCTGCGATCTCCGCGGGATCGAGCGCATCAACGAGAACGGCCGCTCCGTCCGCGACCTCCTCCATCGCAGTGCCCCGCGATGTGACGACCGGAGCACCGCACGCCATCGCCTCCAAGACCGGAATGCCGAAGCCCTCGTAGAGCGACGGGTACGCGAAACAGGCAGCACCGCGGTAGAGGCGCGCAAGCTCGGCGTCGTCGACTTCGCCGAGCCAGCGGACGCCGTTCCCGCCGATGTCGACCCCGCCCCAGCCGCGCGCGCCCACGACCCGTAGCTCACGGTCTGTGCGACGGACGGCTTCCACGAGGCGGTCGAGGTTCTTGCGGGGTTCGAGTGTTCCGACGGCGAGGACGTAGTCGCCGTTCTCGGCCGGGCCCTCACGGGTGAACTCGTCACCGACCGCGTTCGGCACGACCCGGATCTTTTCAGCCGGCACTCCGAGCAGCTCGATTAGCTCCCTGCGCGTGAACTGGGATACGGCGATCACGCGACGCGCTGCACGGAGAACGCCGGGCACGACGCGCGGGCTGTACGTCCGTGTCCAGCGGTTGAACGTCTCCGGGTGTCGCAGCACGGCGAGATCGTGAACGGTGACGACGAGCGGCAGCCGCGAGCGCAGAGGGCCGCGGTACGTCGGGCAGTGGAGGACGTCCGCCGCGCTTTCGCGTCCCACCAGGAACGGGTACCAGACTCCATCGCGCGCCAGCGTCGACAGGCGGCTCTTGCCTCCGAACGAACGGGTCGAGACCGCTACGTCGTCGCGCTGTTGCAGCTCACCTATCAGCCCCTTTAGATAACGCGCTGTTCCCGCACGGGTTTGGGCGAGCGGGGAGACGTCGATCGCGACGCGCATCACAGCGCGTCAGCGTAGCTCCGCAGGTGAACGCGGCCCGTTTCGAGCCAGTCGAAGTGGCCTGCATGGGCCAGGCCGCGTGCGACGAGCTCCTCGCGCTCGGCCAGCGCGCGACTGATTCCTTCGGCAAACGCCTCCGGGTTCTCCGGATCGGCGCGAACAGCGGCGTCCCCGCAGGCTTCGTCCAGTGACGGGTGGGCAGAGACCACGCAGGGGACGCCGCAGGCCATCGCCTCGATGATCGGGATCCCAAAACCCTCGAACCGCGACGGGTAGGCGAAGACTTCCGCGCCGCGATAGAGCGCCGGCAAGTCCTCGTCGGCGACGTAACCCTGGCCGCCGTGGCCGAGCGGCAGCAGCGTGAGCTCGTCGCCGAGCAGGTTCAGAGCGGCCTCGACGACGCCGCGGTTCTTACGCCAGTCCTCGGTCGCGGTCGTAAAGACGTACGGCCGCCCGGTTTCGTGTCGCTCGCCGTCGGGCCGGTAGCGAGCATCGACGCCGGGATACGCGACTCGGATGCGCTCGCGCGGAATCCCGAGCCGCTCGACGACGTCGTTCGCCGTGTACTCCGCGTTCGTGAAGACGATGTCGCAACTGGCCGCGGCCCGAGCAGTCGCCGTGTGCATGCGCACGGTGCGTGGATGGAGCCTTTCGGGGTACCGCAGCGGACCGAGGTCGTGGATCATCGTGGCGCGGACGCGCGGCCGTCCCGGCGGGACCATCCAGTCCGTGAAGTGCAGCACGTCCGTGTGACCGAGGAAGCGCTCGGCCTGCGGACGTCCCAGCCGACTCCAGGCGGTCCGCACTGCGTGGCCGAACGGCACCGTGGCGATACGCCGCTCGACCGGGACGTCGGCCAGCGCCGAGTCGAGCAGCTTCCGCCCGCGGATGCTGACCGGGCCGAAGGCGACGAGCTCCTGCGAGCCGTCCGCCGCCTCTGCCATTCCCTTCAGAGCACCGAGGATGTAATTGCCGACGCCCGTCCGCGGATGCGAGAGCGGCGTGACGTCGTAAGCGATCCTCACGGAGAGGCGTAGCGGAACTGGAGGAAGTGCACGCCGAGCACCCGCGGGTCTGCCGGCCCTGGGACGGCAGTGGGAGTGACCGTGAAGACGGCGCGGCAAACCCCGTTGCGAGGGTGAAGCGGGACGGTCAAGGTTGCATCGTCGTTGGAACTGAAGGTCACGCTCCGCCCGTCGGCTCGCACGGTCTGAGGACGGGTGATGAGATTCGGGTCGCGCCTCATTTGCGCTGTGACCGCGCCGCCCGCGCAGCGAAGCCGTGTGTACGTGACCCTTTTCCCGGACCACGTGTCGTTGGGATAGAGGCCTTGCACGCGATAGCCGATGCGCACGAGACCATCGGTCCGCCGGAGCGCCATCCCCTTCAGCTTGTCGCGCGCGATGACGGCGCCGGCGAGCGGCACGCTCTCCTCGCTCAGGACGTACGCATGGCGCACCGGCTTTCCGTCGGCAAGCAGCACACCGTCGGCCCGCTGCGCCACCCGGGTCTCCGGCAGGCCGCCCATCGAAGGCTGTCGCAGGTCGTACACCGGTCCGATGCTGCGGTTGTAGAACTCGTTCTCCCAGAGCGTGTCCGGGTGGTGCGTCGGATCCCGGCCGGAGTAGACAAACGCCACGTCGGCGTTCCGGCCGACCGCGGCATCGACCCAGTCGCGCCTCGGCGCGGTGATGCCCTGGTAGAGCGCACCGACCGATGCCTTCGGGAAGCCGTGGTCGAAGCGCTCGATTCGTTCTGTCGCGAACGCGAACCAGAGGAGCACGACCGCCGGTAGCACAAGCGCGTACCGCGGAGAGATGGAGACGAAGAGCAGGCCGATCGCCGCGGACACGGCGACGACCACGACCGGGATCGTGTCCACCCCTACGACCGTCTCCTGGAGCCACCAGAGCGGTAGCAGGGCAAGGGTGTCCGACTCGGCGGAGACATCGATGAGACGTTGATACGGAAGGGCTCCTGGAAGCGCGGCGGCGAGCAGCACCGCGGTCGCGGCTGCGCGAGGAGGCCTCGGCATCCCGCGCTCGATCCACGCGAGGAGGGCAATCAAGAACAGCGGTGCAACGTAGAAGAGGTTGCGTTCCTGAATGCGCGGCGAGAGCGCCGACGCGAAGGCGCCGACCTCGAGCAGTAGCCAGACCGTCAACGGCAGCGCCGCCGCGAGAAAGACGCGGAGCGGACGGTCGAGCGACCGGCCGAGGAAGGTGAGGAGCAGGAGCGCCGCAAACGGCGCGATGCCGAGATAGAGGTCGAGCTCGGCGACGTGATAGAGCAGCCACTTCACCACCTGGTCGGGCCGGTAGGTCGCGTGGCCGGTGACGCTGTAGCTGCCCAGCACGTCGTACGGCGAATGTCCGCGGAAGAGTTGGACGAGGAGGACGCCGACGACTCCGGCAGCCAGCACTCCGTAGAGCACGCGAAAGTCGGCGAGCATCCGCAGGCGACGGCGGTCGAGCCACGCCAGGAGGAGAGGCGCCGTCGCAACCGCCGGAATGAGCACGATCGCCTGCGAGCGGGTCAGAAATGCGAGCAGGCAAAGGCCGAGCAGCACGAGCTGTCGCTGGATCGTGGGACGCTCGAGTGCAAGCACCAGCGCCAGCGCGACGCAGGCGAAGAGCGGATAGAAGACGGTCTCCGTCATCAGCGTGCCCGTGTACATCAGCGACGGCACGGCCACTGCCAGCAGAGCGGCCAGCAGCGAAGGGATCGGCGTCACGACCCGCCGCGCGAGGAAGTACACCGGTATGGCGGTCAGCGACATCAGCACGGAACCGATCGCCTTCGCCGCGGCGTAGGCATCGGTCACCGACCCGAACGCGCGCCACGCCGGCGCAATCAGCAGTGGATACACGACGCCGTATGCGCCATCGTGCACGTCGCGGATGAGGAAGTGGCCCGTCTGCCCGAAGCTCTTTGCGAGCTCGGAGTAGATGAGCTCGTCGACCATGATCCACGGCGCGACGACGCGGCGCGACAGCCCATAGCGGAAGACCGCGGAGAGGACGACGAGCCCGGCGAGCCAGGCCCAGACCGGGACGCGCGCGAGCCGACTGCGGTTCAGCGGCGGCCCAGGCTCGGGCCGGCCGTTGCGCGCCAGTCCCACATCGTCGAGCCGGCCTGCCAGCTCGGCGGCGAACGGCGTCCCGGGCTCGACTCCGATCTCGGCGGCGGCTTGCGCGACCTCGGCGACGACCGCGTCGGCGACCCGTGTCCCGCCGGCGGCCTCTTCGAGCGCAGCCGCATAGTTCTCCGCAACACGCCCGAGGTCGTGCTCTCGCTGAACGTAGGCGCGCGCCGCATCGCTCATCGCAAGCTGTGTCGGCTCGCTCGAGGCGAGCAGCTCCAGGGCAGTCGCGAGGGACGGGATCTCGTCTTCGTCCACGGGCACCTTCAGGGCGACGTCGTCCGGCAACTCTGCGAACCAGCCGAGATCGCTGACGACGAGCGGCCGGCCGAGTGAGAGCGCGCGGATGGCGCTCCCCGACGTCTCTCCCATCGTGGGTGAGCGCAGCGAGATGCAGGCGTCGCACGCCGCCATCAGAGACCAGAGCTCGTCTTCCGCGACGTAGCCGATGCGCTCGACGCCTTCCGCTGCGAGCCGGTCAGCATCGAAGCCGGGCGATGCAGACCCGACGAGGAGGAGCTTCGCGTTCGGATGGCGCTTCCGTACCACGGCGAACGCAGCGACCAACTGGGGGATGCGTTTGCTCGCATTCAGATGCCCGAAGCAGCCGAACAGCGGTCTGCCTTCGATCTGTGCCGGCTCCACGCCGGCCGGCGGCCAGGCCGGATGCTCGATCCGCCAGACCGGACCGTGGTACCCGGCCTCGAGCACGCATTGCTCGACGTAGTGCGAGTGAACGATCAGGCCCGTTGCGTTGGCAAGCACCTCGCCGGTGAGCGGGAACTCGTCCGGCCGCGTCTCCCACGGCGGAGACACGCGCCCGTCGAGCACTCCATGCGCCAGCAAGCGGCCCGGAATGCCGGCGTCGCGTTCCATGGCAGCGAGATAGCCGTGCCCGTCCTTCCGGCCGATCGTCAGTCCTGCGACCAGATGGTGGAGGACGAAGTCGTGCAGGACGACCACTCCCGGCCGGCGTCTCAGCGCGTCGACGATCCAGCCGTGCGCTTCCGGATCGTTGCCGACGTGGTAGAGCGCGACGTCGGCGGCCACGGGCCGTGTGCGTCCGCGCCGCACAACCGTGAGCTCAACGAGCTGCCCGAGCGCAGGCAGCAGCAACGCGGAGTAGTCGGCTATCCCTGACCGCTCAGGCGGTAGCGGGGAGTAGTAGGCAACTCTCACACGAGCAGGCGCGCGATCGTTTCGTCCCAGGACACGCGGCGCGCGATCTCCTTTCCGGCCTGTCCCCACGCTCGCGCGTCGTCGACGTGGTCCCGCAGCCACGAGCACGCCTCGGCAAGCGCGGCAGCTTGCGGCTCGATCACGAGCCCCGTCTTCCGATCCGTGACGACCTCGAGGGGCCCGCCCGCGTCGGTTGTGGTGACGACCGGCTTCTCTGCGAGAAACGCCTCGTAAGGCACCATCCCGAAGTCTTCGTCCACCGGCGCGTAGTAGACGGCGAGGCAGCGTGCGTAGAGCCCGGCGAGCTCTTCCTCGTCGACGCGCCCGGTGAAGCGTGCGCGCCCGTCGAGCCCGTGCTTGCGGGCGACGCCCTCCAGCCGCTCACGGTCGGGACCGTCGCCGACGATCACGCAGTTCAACGTCGGGTCGGCCGCGAGCGCGTCGAGCAGCAACTCGTGCCGCTTCGCGCGGTCGAGTCGCCCCACCGAGAGCACGAAGTCGTCGTAGCTCTCCGTGCGGTACGGCAGTTCCTGCGGCGGGTGCGGCATCACTTCCGCAGCGATCCCCGTCGAACGCTGCAGCCTGTCGGCGACGTTGCGGGAAGTCGCGAACACCTTCCTCGCCTCGCCCAGGGCGACGCGATCGAGGCGCTGGACGGCCCGGCGCGTCGCACGCTCTTCCGCGGTCTCGCCGAACTGCCCGAGCTCGGTGCGATCGAGCTCGTAAGCCTGCCGAAACTGATGCAGCAGCCACACCACCTTGTTCGGATGCCGAACGGCGTAGGAGGGGAACTTCGTCGCGATCACGAGCTCGATCGGCCGTCCGTCCGATTCGCTCAGGTCGAGCAGCCGCCAGAGAAACGCCTGGGAGAGGACGCGCTCGCCCGGGTACCACTTGTACGGAACGGTGACGAGATCCGTCTCGTGCCCGCGAGCGCGGAGCTCGCCGACGAGATCGTCCGCGAAGATTTCGGCCCCGCCGCGCTCGAACGGGACCTGCGGCGCGCAAACGGCGATCCTCATCTCCGGCTTTCTAGAGGTAGACGCGCGAGTAACCGGGTCCCACCACTCCCGCCCACCAACAGCCTACGGAGAGAAAGGTCACGTGTCCGTGTCACGAACGGAACGTCTCCGCGCCTACGCATGCGCAGCCGTTCGCGCCACGAGGGCGTAGTCGAGCGGCGCGAACAACAGGTCGTTGAGGCGGCGGACATTGGCGGCGATTACGGGATCGTCCGGCTCGGTCAGCCGCTCGGCCGGCTCGTTGAGAAACCGGATCTCCGTCTCGGCAAAACCTGACTGGCGCGCCAGCAGCTCGAGCGTCTCCGGCACGAGCGGCTGAGCGTGCGTCAAGTCCGCGAAGTAGTTCCGCAACGCGAGCGGCGACAGGGGATTGATCGTCTCCGCGACGAGGAGGCCGCCCGGACGCAGCTTCGCAACGGCGAGCTGGAACGTCTGCACCAGAGTGGGAGCAGGAAGGTGCTCGACGACCTGGCCCATGAAGATCGCACCGAGCGAGCCGTCGGCGGCGCGTTGCAGGTATTCCACGAGGTCGGCCTGCTCGACTTCGAGTCCGTCGCCACGCGCGTAGGCGACCATGTCGGAGTCGGCATCGATGCCGCGTGCCTCCACGCCCGCTTCGCGCAAGAGACCAAGCAACTCGCCGCGCCCACAGCCGGCGTCGAGCACGGGAGCCGCGTCGCGCAGGACGTCGACGTAGAGACGCTGGCGGTCGCGGATCGAGTCGACGCTGCCGCGCATTCTGCTCTCGAAGGCGAAGTAGTCCGGAACCGAAGCCGCGGCCGGCTGTGCGGCGACGGTCACAGGTGCAGGCACGCCACCGGATGCGGGACCCCGCCGCTCGAGCCGCGCGAGCCGTTCCTCCAACTCACGCACGAGCCGTTCCGCCTGCTCGCGCGCGGCCGCCGAGGCGTCGGCCCGCCCGGACAGGGCATCGACGAGCTTCAGGACGGAGTCGTTGAAGACTCGCTGGTCGGCGGCAAGCGGCTCGACGTACCAGCGCATGAGCTTGCGGAGGAAGCGCTTGACTGCTCCCTTGGGGCCACCGCCAGCGGGACGCTCGGCGGTGACCGGCCAGAATCGCTCCGCCAGCGCCCGCGTCGAGGCGAATTCGGCGCCTCGCGAGTCCTCATGGACGGCACCACGTCGAAGCTCCTCGCGGAGTCGGTCGAACAGGGCGGCGACGTCGATCTCCTCCGGCGAGGAAATACCTGCAGGCGCCGGGTTTTTCGCCTCCGGCCCGGACATTCACCTGATTGTACGGGGTGCGCCTGTCAGTGGAGGGCACGCACGTAGTGCCACGCCTGAGCAAGGCCGAGCTGGCGCATCGCCACCAGCAGCAGCGCGTAGAGCGCAAGACCAGCCCCCGCCGCGGGCACAGCGCCCAGGACGAGCGACGCGCCGCCGAACGCGAGCGCGGTTGCCGCCCCGACGAGAAGCGAGAGACGCCCGAGCCCGACGACTGTCAGCGCAAGCATCCGGGGTGCGAGCGAGGCCATCAGCCCGAGCACGACAACGAGCGTCGAGACGCCGAGCGCGACCGTCACGCCCGTCAGGCCCCAGAGGGCGCGGCCGGCGATCGAGATGGGGATGTCGACCGCAACGGCGGCGATCGACAGCGGGATCAGCAGCCGCGTGCGATGCATGACGAACAGCAATGGATACGTGATCAGGAACGCCGCATTCGCGACCATCCACGGGGAGAGGAATACGACCAGACGCCCGAGCTCATCGCCGACGTGGCCGGAGAAGGCGTTGCCGAGCACGGCGGTGACCACTCGCCCCCCGACGAGCGCCACGAGCCCGGCGGCCGCGCCGACGAATGCGAGCGAGACCCAGGCGGAATGAACGACATGCTCCGCTGCGGTCTCGGCATCGACACCACGGCGGGTCAACGGTGCTGCAGAGATGAGCGACAGCGAGAACGCCGTTGTGCTGACGAACGTCGCCGCAAGCAGGTACGCATACGAGAGGCTCGTGACGCTGCCCTCGCCGGTCCCGGCCGCGAAGCGGAGCCCGATCACATAGAGCCCTTGCAGCGCGACCGGTACCGCCGCGCCGTACAAAAGCCGCCAAAGCCGGTGACCGAGCCGCAGCGGCACGCCTCGGTGCAGTCGCAGCCGGTTCCCTCGCACGAGCAGCACGATCATCGGCAAACCGATCGCGATCGCGCCGTTCAGGGCCAATCCCCACGCAAGCGCGATGAGGCCGTGGGAGTCCGCAGCCAGCACGAAGAAGACAACGCCGCCGATGCCGCCGAGTGCGAATCCGAGCGCAGCCGGGACGTAGCTGTCCTTCGCAGCGAGCGCACTGGCGGCAAGCGCCGCGATCAGCTGGGCGAAGGCAGCGGGCACGAGCCACGGCAGCGCAGAGGCGGCGACCGTCGCCGATTCCTCCGGAAGCCGTCCGGTGATCAACTCGCCCCAGAAGTGCGAGAAGACAGCCGCGATGACTGTGGCGGGGACGGCGACAGCCAGGAAGGCGAGCGCGTAGGCCCGGAACTCCGAGCCCAGCCGCCCCTCCGCCTCGGCGCGAGTCAGGTCGGGGACGACGACCATCCGGAAAGCCTGGGCCCCGAGCACGAGCACGAGGTAGACGCCGTAGGCGGCCATGAAGCCGTCGGTCTCGCGGTTCCGCCCGAACTTGTGCGCCAGGAAGCCACCGGCCACGGCAGCGGCCAGGCTCAAGGTCACATATGAGAGACCTGTAAAGGCGCCGCTTCGAACGGCGCTCCGGCCGCGTTCCGGGCTACGCTTGAGCTGCTCGTCGGCGGGCACCGCTGCATGAAAGCAGACCAACACGACTCCACCTGGACGGACGATG
>DAINSN010000021.1:11258-20720 GCA_036741295.1 Gaiellaceae bacterium | reverse complement strand
ATGAACGAGTTCGACCAGATGTACCGGGAGGTGATCCTCGATCACTACAAGAACCCGCGCGGACACGGGGAGCTCGCGGATGCCGATGCGCACGCCGAGGGCCAGAATCCACTCTGCGGCGACGAGGTGTCCATCTTCGTCGCGTTCGGCGAGGACGGCGACACGATCGACGAGGTGAAGTTCTCAGGACGCGGCTGCGCGATCTCGCAGGCCGCGACCTCGATGCTCATGGAGATGGTGCAGGGCCGCAGCGCCAGCGAGGTCGCCTCCCTGCCGCGCGACGAGCTGCTCGACGAGCTCGGCATCCCCCTGAGCCCGGTCCGGCTCAAGTGCGCGCTACTCGGCCTCTCGACGCTGAAGCTCGCGCTCCACAAGGCCAAGGGGACGCCGCTGCCCGAGGAGTGGGCGGGCGCGTCCGGCGACCTCGACCTCAAGTAGGAGTGGCCGAGCTCGACGTTTGCCCGGTCGAGGAGCTGCCGTCTTGCTCCGTCAAGATCGTCTACGCCGGCGAGATCGCGGTCGGCGTCTACAACCTGAACGGTGAGTACTACGCGCTGGAGGACCGCTGCTCGCACGACGACGGGCCGCTCTGCGAGGGCGACTTCGAGTGCGACGACGGCGTCGCAATCTGTCCGCGCCACGGGGCCAACATCGACATCCGCACCGGTCGTGCGCTGACACTCCCGGCGGTCGCGCCGGTGAGGACGTTCCCCGTCCGCGTCGAGGACGGGATCGTCAAGGTCAAGATTGTCTGAGCCGAAGCGCTGCTGGACTACCAGCGACCCGCTGTACCTCGCCTACCACGACGAGGAGTGGGGCCGCCCGGTCCGCGATGAGCGTGGTCTGCTCGAGCGGCTGTGCCTCGAGGGTTTCCAGTCGGGCCTCTCGTGGCTGACGATCCTGCGCAAACGAGAGAACTTCAGGGCGGCGTTCGCCGGCTTCGACCCGGAGCGCGTTGCGCGCTTCGCCGAGCGTGACGTCGAACGACTGCTCGGGGATGCCGGCATCGTCCGGCACCGCGGCAAGATCGAGGCGGCGATCGCGAACGCGCGCGGCGCACTCGCTCTGCGCGAGGCCGGCACGCCACTGGAGGAGCTCGTCTGGAACCACCGGCCCAAGCGGGGCCGGGCTGCACCGAAGAGCTTGAGAGATCTGCGGCCGACCACGCCAGAATCCACCGCCCTCTCCAAAGAGCTGAAACGTGCCGGGTTCCGCTTCGTCGGCCCGACGACCGTCTACGCCGCCATGCAGGCGTGCGGCGTCGTCAACGACCATCTTGCAACGTGCTTCGTTCGCGCGCAGGTGCAGCGAGAGATCGACGTCACGCTCTAAGGTCCGGTCATGCTCGATGATCGGGTTCGCGCAGTGCTCGAGCGTCTGCAGCGAGAGGACGCCGACGAGCGTGAGCGCGGCCTGCCGGCCGCGGAACGCTCCCGCGCGGTCGCACCGACGACCGGGCAGTTCCTCTTCGCCTTGGTCGCGCCTCAGGTGGGCTGCGAGGTGCTCGAGATCGGCGCCTCGCGCGGCTACTCGACCCTCTGGCTCGCGGCCGGCGTCCGCCATCTAGGTGGTCGCGTGCTCTCGCTGGAGAGCGACCCGGCGAAAGTGGCGGCCTGGCGCGCAAACATCGCCGAGGCCGGGCTGGACGAGTGGGCCGAGCTCATCGAAGGCGACGCCACGCAGACGGTTCCGGAGATCGACGACGTGTTCGACATCGTCTTCCTCGACGCCGAGAAGGAGGACTACGAGCAGCTCTTCCAGGCGGCTCGCCCGAAGCTCGAGCCCGGCGCTCTGGTGGTCGCCGACAACGTGCTCTCGCACCAAGACGCGCTCGCCGCGTACGTCCAGGCCCGCAAGTCGGACCCCACGGTCGAGTCTGTGACGGTCCCGCTCGACCGCGGCCTCGAGCTCTCCGTGATCTTGCGAGGCGACCTCTTGACCGACTGATATTCTGCGGCCAACCGCGGAAAGGAGGTGGTCCGAGAGTGGAGATTTCTTGTTCGGGCAGTGGAGGTACCAGCGGGTAGAGGTGCGTCCCCGGGACCTACGGGGAATCGCCTAGCCAGCGTGGGGGACGACGCGTTACGCGCCGCCCGGTCCACCAACACCTCGGGCCGAGGCCGGAAAGCGCCTCTACTAATCCACCGCTGGTAACCGGAATAGGGGGCCGCTCACGCGGCCCCCTTTCTTTTCGGCCCTACGGACGGTTACTACTACTGGTACCGGTGCCGTAACGGCGGTCCCAACCGAGATCGCCGAGCACAAACGAGAAGGCGAACACCGCCAAGCCCCATGAGATCAGGTCGAACTGGTTGGTGTCGCTGAATACGGCGAACAGGAATAGAAGCGTCGCCGCGATCAGCAGCAGGCTTCTGAGTCCGAAGTTCACGTTCACGGTTCTCCTTTCCCTGGGAACATCCCACACGTTCGCCCCCGCAATCCCTACCCCTCCAAGCCTGGGAATCAGGCAGCGCGACGGAGCTGATCGTCCACGGCAAGGAGCGGGAGCTGGAACGTGCTCACCGCGGCCTGGTCGGAGACGACGTTGTCGCCGTGCTCGAGCATCTTCAGGAGATCGCGCGTGAGCGGGATGTCGCCCGGCAACCGCTCCGTGAGCAGGGCGTTGACCTTCATCAGCCCAACGGGGATGTGGAGACTGGGCCGGCGGATGCCCCGGACACGCTTCAAGCGCTCCCAGAACTCGTTCCAGCTGACGACGTCGGGCCCCCCGAGCTCGAAGACGCGGCCCACCACATCGTTCCGCCCGACGGCCTCCGCGAAGTACTTCGCCAAATCGTCGGCCCAGATCGGCTGGATGCGCTGGCGGCCGTTGCCGATGATCGGAGTCACGGGCGTCAGCCTCGCGAGCTTGACGAACGTTGGCAGGATGCCGCCGTCGGGCCCGAAGACGAAGCTCGGCCGGAAGATCACGTACGGGATGCCCGAGCCCTGCACCTGCTGTTCGTTCTCCCACTTCGCTCCGTAGTACGGCACGAGGTCTTTCGTCTCTTCGCTCGTGCCGAGGGCGCTCATGTGCACGAAGCGCCGAACGCCGGTGTCCTTTGCGACAGCGAGGAGATCGCGCGTGCCCTCGACCATGATCCGGCGAAACTGCTCGCGCCGGCCCTGCCGGATCGCGACGAGATGAATGACCGTGTCGACGCCGGCAACGGCAGCGCGCAGGCTCTCCGGATCCGTGACGTCGCCCTCGGCGAGCTCGCACCCCCACGCCGCGAGCTTGGCTCCCCCACGCAGATCACGGACGAGGCAGCGCACGGGCAGGTCGCGGCCGCGCAGCTCGTGGACGACGTGCGCTCCCACGAAGCCGGTGCCCCCCGTGACGAGGATCAACCCGTCGGTTCCTTCAGGAAGTTTTGCCAGTACTTCGAGGGAGTCGGCCCGCGCTGCCCCTGGTACTTCGAGCCGATATCACCGGTGCCGTAGGGCGTCTGTGCAGGCTCGGTGAGCTGGACGAACGAGATCTGGCCGATCTTCATCTCCGGATAGATCGTCACCGGGAGGTTCGCGACGTTCGAAAGCTCGAGCGTCACGTGACCGTCCCAGCCTGGGTCGATGAACCCCGCCGTCGAGTGGATCAGCAGGCCCAGCCGGCCGAGCGAGCTCTTCCCCTCCAGCCGCGCCACGAGGTCATCCGGCAGGCGGATGCGCTCGAGGGTCGAGCCGAGGACGAACTCCCCAGGGTGGAGCACGAAAGGCGTTCCGTCATCCACCTCGACGAGCTCCGTGAGGTCCTCCTGCTCCTCCCGGACGTCGATATAGGGATAGCGGTTGTTGTGGAAAACCCGGAAGTAGCGGTCTACCCGGACGTCGACGCTCGAGGGCTGGAGCAGCGACTCGTCGTAGGGATCGATCTCGATCCGGCCTTCCTCCAGGAATCTGGCGATCGTGCGATCTGCGAGGACCATTGGGGGCGATTCTACGGCCGCCCAGGCTCTGTTAGTTTTCCACACCTTGCCTACGAGGTACGTCCTCCAGCCTGTCGATCCAAATTCCCGTCACAAGCTACGGCGGGCCGAGGCGCGGCAGCGACGGCACAAGCAGCGGCTGATCGCCGCGGGCGTGCTGCTCGCACTGATCGCGGCGGGAGTCGTCGGAGGCGTCGTGGCAACCCACGTGTACGGACACAAAGCTGTCCGTGCAGCTGCCCGCGCAACGCCGGCCCCGAAGAAGTCTCAGGTCCTCCAGCCGCGGCCGCTGCCCGCCGAGGTGCGCGGCGTCCACGTGACGATGGCGCTCGCGGGTCTGCCCGGGAAGCTCAACGAATACGTTGCGATGAAGGCGGCAGGGCTCAACACGATCGAGCTCGACGTCAAGGACGAGAACGGCGACATCGGCTTCCCGGCCAAGGTTCCGCTCGCACGCAAGCTCGGGTCTGCGAAGCGCTATTACGACGCCGAGCGCGCGGTCGCGACGATCCACGCCGCCGGGCTCTATCTCGTCGGCCGGGTCGTCACGTTCGAGGATCCGGCCCTGTCGGCCGGCGTTCCCGAGCTCGCGATCCGGAGGGCCGACGGCGCGCGCTGGCTCAACAGCGCCGGCCTCGGCTGGACGAACCCCTATGACAAGCGCGTCTGGAAGTACAACGTCGACATCGCCGAGCAGGCGGCGAAGCTCGGCTTCGACGAGATCCAGTTCGACTACGTCCGGTTCCCGAGCGACGGCGACATCTCGCAGATCCGCTATCCCGGCAAACATGCCCAGACGATGGGCTGGACGATCCCGATGTTCGCCAAGTACGCGCAGCAGCGCCTCAAGCCGCTCGGAGTGCGCATCTCGGTCGACGTCTTCGGGCTCTCGGCCACGAGGAACCTCGGGATCGGCCAGTTCCCGCGCCGGCTCGCGCGCTACGTGGACGCCATCTACCCGATGGTCTACCCGTCCCATTACGTCTCGGGCGAGTACAACATCCTCGATCCGGACTCCCGCCCGGGCACGACCGTCGCCTACTCGCTGCGCGACTTCCGGGACGCCGTGCGAGGCCACGCAACCAAGCTGATCCCGTGGCTGCAGGACTTCTCCCTGCGCCGCACCTACACGCTCGCGGACGTCCAGGACCAGATCCAGGCAGCGAGACTCGAGCACGCCAAGGGCTTCATGCTGTGGAACGCGGCCGGCCTCTACACGGTCAAGGCCCTGTCCACGCCCGCGTTTCGCTAAGCCCCTGTAACTCCCCTATACAGGTATGCAAGGCGGCCGCTGACTCAGCTATCGTCAGGCGCATGGCGGCGACGAAGACAATCGAGCTCAGAACGGCGATCCCGGGGCCCCGCTCCAAGAAGATCCTGGAACGGAAGGACCGCGTGATCGCGGACCCGCTCTCGATCTTTTTGCCGGTGGTGATCGAGCGCGGGGATGGCGCGACGCTCACGGACGTCGACGGAAACACCTTCATCGACTTCACCGGAGGCGTCGGCTGCCTCAACGTCGGCCACGCGCATCCGCGTGTCGTCGACGCAGTTCAGGAACAGGCCGCAAAGTTCCTCCACACCGACTTCACGATCGTCCCCTACGAGACGTACGTCACGCTCGGCGAACGCCTCGTCGAGACGGTGCCGATCTCCGGCCCGGCGAAAGCCGCGTTCTTCAACGCCGGCACCGAAGCGGTCGAGAACGCGATCAAGTTCGCACGCGCGTATACGAAACGGCCGGCGGTGATCGGCTTCGAGGGCGGCTTCCACGGACGCACGCTGCTGTCCCTGACCCTCACGTCCAAGACTCATCCCTACAAGGCCGGGCTCGGCCCCTTCGCGCCCGAGGTCTACCGGCTGCCGTTCGCACAGGACTACCGCGGCCCGAGCGCGGCCGAGGCGCTCGCGGCGCTCGAGCGGGCGTTCGTAACAACCGTCGCCGCGGAGAACGTCGCCGCAATTGTCATGGAACCGGTGCAGGGTGAAGGCGGCTTCGTCGTCGCACCGCCCGAGTTCGTCGAAGGCGTACGCCGCATCTGCGACGACAACGGCATCGTGCTCGTCATCGACGAGGTGCAGACCGGCTACGGACGCACGGGAAAGATGTGGGGAATCGAGCACTACGACGTCGAGCCCGACCTGATGACGATCGCGAAGTCGATCGCCGCCGGTCTGCCGCTGTCGGGCGTGATCGGAAAGGCAGAGATCATGGACGCGCCGGGTGACTCGGCAATCGGCGGGACCTACGTCGGCAATCCCGTCGCACAGGCAGCCGCCCTGGCCGTACTGGACGTGTTCGAAGACGAGAGCCTCGTCGAGCGGGCAGGGCAGATCGGCGAGACCATCCGCAGCCGAATGCAGGCCTGGCAACAGCGCTGGGACGCGATCGGCGACGTCCGTGGGCTCGGCGCGATGCTTGCGATCGAGCTCGTCCACGACCGCGGCTCCAAAGATCCCGCGCCCGAGCTGGCCTCGGCGGTCGTCGAGGGCGCCTCCGAGCAAGGGTTGCTCCTGCTCAAGTCAGGGATCTACTCGAACTGCATCCGCGTGCTCGTGCCGCTCGTCATCTCAGAGGGCGAGCTCGGCGAGGCGCTCGGCGTCTGGGAAGACGCGCTCGCCTCGGTTCTGGGCGCCTGAGTTATCACGTTCGCCGGGCCGGGCGCCGATACCGCTGCAGTGGCCGGGTATCTCATTGCCGTGATCGCGTTCGCGATCCCGCTCGCCTTCGGTGCGACGGGGATCGGGCGACCGCGCATCGTGATCGGCCTGGGCGTCTTCATGGCCTCCATCTGGGCCGTCGCCCTCGTCGCGGGGCGAGCCCAGGACGGACAGGGCAACCACCTCGTCCCGGTCTGGTTCCTGGCCGGCCTCGTCGCGCTTCTGTGCGCCCTCTGGTGTGGAGGATTGTGGGTCGGCCAGCGCCTGCGCAAGGCGCGCGCCCACTGACCTAAGGCGTACGACAGCCGTCGGGCGGGTAGCTTTCGAGCGTGGTAGTCGGGGAGACGATCGCAGGGCGATACGAGCTGGAGGAAATCGTCGGACACGGCGGGATGTCGAGCGTCTACAGGGCCCATGACTCCCTGCTCGAACGCTACGTCGCGTTGAAGGTCCTCCACCAGCAGTACAACGAGGACGAGGACTTCGTCGAGCGGTTCAAGCGGGAGGCGCGCTCCGTCGCACAGCTCCAGCACCCGAACATCGTGACCGTGATCGACCGGGGCGAGGAGGACGGCCGGCAATACATCGTCTTCGAGTTCATCGACGGCGAGAACCTGAAGGAGCTCGTCGTCCGCAAGGGCCGCCTGGACGTGCGCGACGCTTTGGAGATCGCGCTCGAGGTCGCGCAGGGCCTTGCCTTCGCCCACGAGCACGGCCTCATTCACCGCGACGTGAAGCCGCAGAACGTCCTGCTGAACGGCGACGGGCGCGCCAAGGTCACGGACTTCGGGATCGCGCGCTCGCTCGACGTCGAGCACGGCGTGACGCAGACGGGGACCGTCCTCGGGACCTCGAACTACATCGCTCCGGAGCAGGCGAGCGGGCAGCCCGTCGACGCACATACGGACGTCTATTCGCTCGGGATCGTCCTGTACGAGATGCTCACCGGAGAGGTGCCGTTCCCGGGCGAGAGCTTCGTCGCGGTTGCGATGAAGCACATCCAGGAGCCCTCGCCGAGCGTCTTGGACCTGCGAGGCGACATCCCGCTGCGGATCGCCGAGATGATCGATCGCGCTCTGGAGAAGGATCCGGAACAGCGGTTCCCGACGATGGACGCCTTCGCGGCGGAGATCGAGGCAAGCCTCGCCGAGCTCGACCGCGGCGAGGACGGCGCGGTCACGATGGTCGTTCCGGCTGCGCAGCGGCTGCAACGGCAGAGACACCGCAAGCCTGTCTCACCTCTTCCTCTCCTCATCGGGCTGCTCGGTGCGCTCGCCATCGCCGCCGTCATCGTCGGACTGCTCACGCTCCGCGGCGGCGGCGGCGGCCAGAATGTCCCGGTCGGCGCTCCGATCACGATTGCAGGCGTCGGCGCCTACGATCCGTACGGAGACGGCACCGAGCACGACAGCGACGCTCCCAAGGCGACGGACGGCAACGTGCTGACCTACTGGGCGACCGAGGATTACAACAGCGGGCTCGAAGGAGTGCCGAAGGCGGGTGTCGGGCTCGTGCTCGATGCTACGGGAGTTGTCCAGCTTTCCCGCATCACCGTAGTCACCGACACGCCGGGCTTCACCGCGGAGATCCGCGCGACGAACATCCAGGGAACCCCTGGGCAGAAGATCTCGGATAGCAGCGTCGTCGGGCGGACGACTCGGTTCGCGATCCATCAACCTGCTCCGAAGCGCTTCTACGTCGTCTGGATCACGAAGCTCGCACCGGGCGGCCATTTCGCGCACGTGAACGAAGTACGCGCTTTCGGCAAGGGCTAGTGGAGGAGCTTCGAGCGCCGTTCGTGTCGCTCGACGGCGAGCTCGATCAAACGACGCAACAGCGCCTCGTAGGGAATACCTGACGCATCGAACAGCTTCGCGTAGACACTCGTCGACGTGAAGCCGGGAATCGTGTTCAGCTCGTTCACGACAACTCGATTGCCGTCGACGACGAAGCAGTCCACGCGGGCCATGCCCTCGCACTCGGTGACGCGGAACGACTCGACCGCGGCGCGCTGCACCTCCTCAAGCACCGCTTCGGGCAGGTCGGGCGGGATCACGAGTTGCATCCCGCCTTCGTCGTACTTCGAAGCGTAGTCGTACCACTCGTGTCCCAACGGAACGATCTGACCGGGAACGGACGCGATCGGCTCGCGATTGCCGAGCACGCCGACCTCGACCTCGATCCCGTCGAGGAACTCCTCGACGAGAACCTTGTCGTCGTGGCGAAAAGCGAGCTCGACTGCATCCTCGAGCTCTGCCTCGTCATGCGCCTTCGTGATCCCGACCGAGGAGCCGAGGCGCGCCGGTTTGACGAAGCAGGGAAAGCCGAAGGGATTCGCAACGACGTCGCCTTCGCGTAGGGCGACGTGGCGTGCAACCGGAATTCCGCTGTCGCGCAGCACCTTCTTGAACAGGTCCTTGTCCATGCAGAGGGCGGAGGCCGCCACGCCCGCTCCGACGTAGGGGACGCCTGCGAGCTCGAGCAGCCCTTGCACCGTCCCGTCCTCGCCGAACGGGCCGTGCAGGAGGGGCAGGACGACGTCGACCGCACCCAGCGTCGCGGGCGCGTTAGCCGCCGGGACGGGCAGCGTCTCGGCCACGGAGCCCTCGTCTGAACCGAGCTCCCAGCGCCCGTCGCGTCCGATCGCGACCGTGACGACGTCGTACTCCGCGGGGTCGAGCGACTCCAGCACCGAGCGCGCGGAGGCAAGCGAGATCTCATGCTCGGACGACCGCCCGCCGGCAAGGATCGCGACCTTCAGCCGGCTCATAGGCCAACCTGGGGCCTATAAGCGGGGGAAGGGGCTTCGGGGGGAACCGGAAGGTTCCCCCGCTTGTTCTCCTCGGCCTGCGCGGCGATCTCAGCGGCGCGCGGG
>DAINSN010000021.1:0-11248 GCA_036741295.1 Gaiellaceae bacterium | reverse complement strand
GGCCGAGGCGAACAGGAAAGACGGGGGCTCGTGGGGGAAACATGGTTTCCCCCACGGGAGCGAGCCGAAGGCGAGGGACGCTCACGGAGGGCCAGGCGTCGCGCCAAACTTGCCGACGGCGATCGTCACAGTCGTGCCGGGCGGCTGCTGCGTCCCACCGGGTGGATCCTGCGTCTGCACGATGCCGTCCTGGCTCTGGTCGCTGACCGGCTGGCTGACGATCTTCACGCCGAAGCCCGAGGCCTTCAGCGTCGCCTGCGCGTCGTTTTGGGAAAGGGTCGTCACGTCGGGAACCGTGGAGGTGGTCGGGCCCTTCGACACGAAGATGGTGATCGTCGTTCCCGGCGGCTGGAGCGTCCCAACACCCGGACTTATGTTCACGACCGTGTCCTTCGGCGAGTCCGACTTAACGTCCTTGCGCAAGACGGCAAAGCCGCTTCCGAGCAGGGTCGAGTTCGCAGAGTCGAACGTCGAGCCGATGACGTTCGGGACCGCGAGCGGTTTCGGTCCCTTCGAGACCTTGAGCTTGACCTGCGATCCTTGCTTCACGGACGCGCCCGCGGTCGGCGATTGCGAGATCACCTCGCCCTGTGGCTTGTCGGACTCCGTCGGAATGGCCTTGCCTTTCAGCTTCGCGTCCTGCAGGTCGGAAAGCGCCTTGTCGAGCGGCTCGCCGACGACGTTCGGAACATCTGTCTTGGGTGGTCCGAGCGAGACGTAGATCGTGACGTAGTTGTTTTTCGGCGTGCGCTCGCCCGGCTTCGGCGTCTGGGAGAACACGAAGGTCTCGATTACTTTGTCGTTCGGCTGGCGAACGGGGTTCGGTTTGAGCCCGATCGAGCGGATCAGCGCGACGGCGTCGGCCTCGCGGATGCCAACGTAGTTCCTGACGGCGACCGTCTTCGTGCCGCTGAGCTGATGCTGGATCTGCGAGTAGAGGAAGTAGCCGCCGACGAGCGCCGCCGTCACGAACAGCAGCGCAACGAGCCACGGCCACAGCGCGCGCCTCGGCGGCTCGTCGTAGTCGTAGTACGCGGAGGGCGGCGCGTAAGGAACCGGCGGTCTCGGCGTGCGCGACGTGATTTCGGTGACGGCGGAGGGCGGCGGGCGCGAGATGATCGCGGTCGCCGCCTCCTCGGTGACGGGAGAGATCGCAACGCCACGGTTGACCCGGCGGAGGTCCGCGTCCATCTCCTCCGCGCTCTGGTAGCGCTCCGACGGGTCCTTGGCGAGGGCCCTCATCACGACCAGGTCCAGGTCCCGCGGCACGTCTCCGCGCTTCGCGGAGGGCGGCTCCGGGATGGTCGAAAGGTGCTTCATCGCGATCTCGACCGGGGTGTCGCCGCTGAAGGGCACGACGCCGGTGAGCAACTCGTAGAGCACGACGCCGACGGAGTAGAGATCCGAGGTCTGGTCGACGGGTGCACCCTTTGCCTGCTCGGGCGATAGGTATTGAGCGGTGCCGATGATCGAGCCCGCCTCGGTCATCTGACTTACGCCCGCGCGCGCGATCCCGAAGTCCGTCACCTTCAGTCGCCCCTCACCGTCGACGAGCACGTTGTGCGGCTTGATGTCACGGTGGACGATGCCGTGGCGATGCGCGAACCGGAGCGCAGCGAGGATCTGGCGCGCGTAGTCGACCGCGAGGTGGATCGGCGCGGGACCACGCGCGACGATCAGCTCTTTCAGCGAGCGTCCGTCGAGGTACTCCATCGCGATGTAGTAGGTGCCTTCCGCCTCGCCGCGGTCATAGATCGAGACGATGTTCGGATGCGAGAGGCTGGCCGCGTTCTTCGCTTCGCGGCGGAAGCGCTCGACGAACTGATCGTCGCCGGCGTGGCGATCGTCGAGAATCTTGATTGCGACGCGCCGGCCGAGCACCTCGTCCTCGGCGAGGTAGACGTTCGCCATACCACCCGTGCCGAGCTTGCGCAGGATGCGGTAGCGCCCGTCGAAGAGCGTGTTGATCAGGGTGTCAGATACCGCCATTGGGGCCTTCCAGGGTAGGGATTCGCCCCTACCGGAGTAGCGCCTCCATCACCTGTTTGGCGATCGGAGCGGAAATCGCCCCGCCGAAGCCGTTGAGCTGGTTCTCGACCACCACCGCGATCGCAACTCTTGGTGCTTCTGCCGGCGCGAAGGCCGCGAACCAAGCCGTATAGATGTTCCCGCGCCCGGTCTCCGCGGTGCCCGTCTTACCGGCCACGCGAACGCCCGGAATCGAGGCGGCGGTTCCGGTCCCACCCGTGACCACGAGCTCCATCATGCGCGTGAGCTCGTCGGCCGTCTGCCGCTTGATGGGCCGGCCAAGCTGATCGGGCTGCAGATGCGTGATCGTCTTTCCGGCGGGCGAGACGATGCGCTCGACGATCTGCGGCCGCATCTCCGCGCCATGGTTCCCGATCGCCGCCGCCACCATCGCCATCTGCAGCGGTGTCACGGCGAGCCGCTCCTGGCCGAACGCGAGGCGGCCCGGATCGACCTGCGTGTCCGGATGTTTCGGGTCGAAGAGGCGACCGTGGTCGTACAGACCGCTCTCCACGCGCTCGCTCTCCGGCAGCTCGATGGGCGGCAGCGAATAGAAGCCGAAGCGCTTGGCGTAGTCGAGCACGGTTCCCGCGCCCAAGGCCTTGCCGACGTTGCAGAACACTGAGTTGATCGAGTGCTCGAAGCCGAATGCCAGGTTGACGCTGCCGAACGTCTCGGGCGCTTCCGGATTGCCGGCGTTCCGGACTTGCTTGCCGTATTCCTCGCAATAGCCGGGATCGTTGAAGTGCGAGTCGGGCGTGAAACGCCCCGTGTCGAGGGCTGCGGCCGCAGTGATCATCTTGAACGTCGAGCCCGGCGCGTACTTGCCGGCGGTTGCGCGGTTGAGGAGCGGCGCGCCGCAGGGGGCGCTCGTACGTGTGGCCACGCCGAAGCGCTTCTCGATCAGATTCGGGTTGTAGGTCGGATTGGTCGCCAGCACGAGGACCCGCCCCGTCGACGGGTCGAGTGCGACAACGGCGCCGCACTTGCCGCGTAGCAGCCTCAGCGCCAGCGCCTGCGCGCTCGGCCGGATCGTCAAGACGAGATCGTTGCCGGTGACGGTCGTTCCTCTCAGTCTGTCGAGAGCGGAGCGAAAGACCGTGTCGAGGTTCGCGTTCGAGCCGGTGAGGTAGTCGTTGTACGACTGCTCGAGGCCGGTCCTGTTGCGTGTCTGGGTCGAGTACCCGACGACGTCGGAGAAGATCGGCCCGGTGGGATAGCGACGGAAGTAAAGCGTCTGCCCGGCACGGTCTTTGGTCACATTCGTCGCGAGCAAGGTGCGGCCGTCGGAGGCATAGATCTTCCCGCGCTTGATCGTGAACTGAGCGACGAGCCGGATGTCGTTGTCCTGCCGGTTGGCGAGCCCCGCGTTCGCCCACGTCTGCCAGTAGGTCGTGCCGATGATCAGGGCGGAGAGCAGGACAAGCGCCGCGATGCCGATGTGCGAGACCTGCTTGTTCACCGCAGCATCTCCCTATTGGCCCGGTTGGAGACGAGCAGGAGCCCGGCTAAGAGCACGAAGTTCGCGACGACGCTCGATCCTCCGTACGACACGAAGGGCAGCGTGATCCCGGTCAGCGGGATCAGGCGCAGTATGCCGCCGACGATGATGAACGTCTGCAGCGCGAAGCCGAAAGTCAGTCCGGCGGCGGCAAGCTTCGAGAAGCCGTCCTGCGCGAGCAACGCGATCCGCATCCCGCGCAACACGAAGATCATGTACACGAGCAAGAGCGCGGCCGCGCCGATCAGGCCGAGCTCCTGTGCGAGCGCGGAGTAGATGAAGTCGGTGTTGAGGTCCGGGATGATCTGCTTGCCGTTGAGGTTCGCGACCGTCCCCTTGCCGAGCCCCGTGCCTCCGAACCCGCCGTGACCGATGGAGTAGAGCGACTTGACGAGCTGAAAGCTTTGGCAGTTCTGGCGCAGGTCGAGGTGGCCCGAGATCGGGCAGTAGATCTTGTGCTCGGTCCAGGGACGAAGCCAGATCGTCACGCGGTCCTGCACGTGTGGCGTGACCCTCCACACGCCGACGGCGCCCACGAGAAAGAGGCCGAGCCCGACGGCGACGTAGCCAACCCGTGCGGTCGCCATGTAGAGCATTGCGAGGAAGATCCCGAAGTAGAGGAGGCCACCGCCGAGGTCTCTGGTCTCGAGCAGGACCAGCATGGCCAGCACCCAGATGACGAGGAGCGGCCCCCAGTCCTTCAGGCGGCCCTGCGCCAGCACCTCGCGCTTCTCGCGCATGTACCCGGCGAGAAAGACGATAAGCATGATCTTCGCGAGCTCGCCCGGCTGGAAGCGCATTGAGCCGATGTGTACCCACAAGCGCGCGCCGTTCACGGTCAGCCCGAGCACCGGCAGGATCGGCAGGAGAAGCAGGGCGATCGCCGAGATGCCGAAGAGGTACTTGTACGTCTCCAGCCGGCGGTAATCGTGTCGCAGCAGGAAGAGCGTCGCAGCAAAGAGCGCGACCGCGACGACGATCCAGATCCCCTGCCTGAACGCATCGTCGGGATTGAGCCGGTAGATCTCCGTCAGCCCGATGGCAGTCAGCAGACCGGCGATCGGGAGCAGGTACGGGTCGGCAAACGGAACGGTGTAGCGCGTAACGAGGTGCGCCGCGAGGTAGAGCGCGAAGAAGAAGCCCGCGTACGTCAAGGACGACGCCGACACGACGTCCTGGCGCGCGATGTAGACGCTCGCAAACCCGACGGCCGTCAGGGCCCCGACGACGAACAGGAACGCGAGCTCACGGTTCCGCGGGCTCAGGGTCAGCGTACGAACCTCAAGTACAAGGCGAGTGCAATCCCGGCCGCGATCGCGATCAGGACCAGCCACGCGAGGACGCGCCGGCGCAGGTGGCGGCGCCTCACCGCGCGGTCCCGATGCTCCTTTGCAATCACCTCCGTCTGGATCTCCTCGACGGAGACCACTGCGGTGTCGACCACGGGCACGGCATCCACCTCGGTGAGCGTGTCCTCGTCATCGCCGCCAGGCGGAGCGGGAAGCACGTTCTCACGCGTCTCGCCGTCGTGAGTCAGCGCCTGCTCTTCTGCGATCTCGAACGCGACCACCGTGATGTTGTCCTCGCCGCCACCCCGGTTCGCAGCTTTCACCAGCGACTTCAGTGCGGCGTCGAGGTTCTCGCGATTCCGTTCGACGAGCTCTTGGATCTCACGCTCTCCCACCATGTCGGTGAGCCCGTCCGAGCAGAGGAGGAAGACGTCGCCCGCCTTGGCCTCGATCGTGAACGTGTCGGCGTCGACGTCGGGATCGGTGCCGAGCGCGCGCGTGATCACCGAGCGCTGCGGATGCGTCTCCGCCTCTTCGCGCGAGAGCTTGCCGCTCTTCATCAGCTCGTTGACCAGCGAGTGGTCCTCCGTCACCTGCTCCATCCGCCCGTCACGGATCAGGTACGCCCGCGAGTCGCCCACGTGCCCGAAGGCGACATTGCCGTTCTCCACGAGCGCGACCGTGATCGTCGTTCCCATGCCCGACGTGTTCGGATCGGTGCTCGAGCGGGCGTACACGCGCCGGTTCGCCTCCTGGATGAGGTCGTAGATGCGGTGCTCACCACCCGCGTCGGCGCCGCTCTCTTTCAGCGCGGCCGCCGCGAGACGCGATGCAACCTCTCCCGCCTGGGCGCCCCCCATGCCGTCGGCGATGGCAAAGAGCGGCGGTTCGCAGACATAGGCGTCCTCGTTCCGTCGCCGCTTGCGGCCGGTATCCGTGATCACCCCTACGTGCCCGAGCCCCGTCACTGCTCGTACCTGAGGTCGGTCTCGCCGACGCGGACGATGTCGCCGCGGGTAAGCCGGCGCGGCCGGTCGAGTCGTGTCCCGTTGAGATACGTCCCGTTCGTCGAGCCCAGGTCTTGCACCCAGACCCCGTCCTGGCGGGGCTCGAAGCGCGCGTGGCGCGCGGAGGCGTATTCGTCGGTGGCGATCGGGATGTCGTTCTGATTCCCGCGCCCGATCGTCAGCTGCGCCGAGTTCAGCTCGAAGTCGTCACCACTCTCGAGATCCGCGCTCTTCACGACGACGAGACGTCCGGTGTGCGGGCCCGGGCGCGACGCCTGCATGCCTGCGGCGGCGGACGGGGCGAGCACGAAGCTCTCCTGTGGAAGACGCAGATCGCGGCTCGCCGTCCGCACGATCCGCCAGATGAACGTGTAGAGCAGGACGAGGAACGCGATCTTGAGGACGAGCAGGACCTCGTCGACCGCGACCGAGTCGAAGATCATCATTCCTGGGTGAACGCCACGTCGGTCGAGCCGACCGTGAACGTGTCGCCGTCGCTGAGCTTGGCCCGTTTCACGCGCTTACCGTTGACCTCGACCCCGTTCGTCGAGCCGAGATCGACGATCCAGTAGGACGCTCCCTCCTGGCGCAGCTCGGCGTGGCGCCTCGAGACGTTCGTGTCCGCCAGTTGGATGTCGCAGTCGCGCGACCGCCCGATCACGACTCGGCGCTGCTTAACCTCGTAGCGCGTCCCGTCGAAACTCAACGTCACCAGCTCGGGCTCGACGCCGAGCTCCTCGGCGCTGACCGCCTGGGTCGGGACCGAAGCTTTTGGCTTGTAGATCATCGTCGCGCCGGGCGCCACGTCTCCCTCGGGCTCGCCGGACGCGGCACCGCGCCGTTCGGGTTGCACCATGCGAGTCGCAATGCCGAACTCGCCCACGTCGAGATCGGTGTCCGTCTCCATGAGGACGCGAACCGGGGAAAGGAGGGCGTAATCCTCGCGGCGCGAGTGCTCAGACAGGTACTCCTGCAGCTCGCCCTTCAGGTTCTCCTCGTAGCTCGAAAACTGCTCGCGATCGTCCGGCGAGAGGTACACCGTGTACTCGTTCGGGACGTAGACGCGGGAGACGGAGATCGTGCGGTGCTCGTCCATCTCTTTTGCCAGCTTGCGCGCAAGCTCGACCGGCTGGACGTTCGTCCGAAAAGCACGGCCGAAAATCCCCTCGAAAAGGGACTCGATTTTTTGTTCGATTGCGCGGAGGACCATGTGCCGGGAATACCCGGCAAGCGATGCTAACGCACCGCTACTGCCAGGCAGGTGGCCCACACGGCCACCACGAGCGACGCAGCGGCCACCCCCGGCGCCAGGAGCAGCGCGGCGGCCAGGAACGCCGCCCCGAGCCCCGCGATCGCCCACAGGCCCCGGGTGCGAGCCAAGGGGAGCAGGATCGCGACCGCCGCAAGGACGACCGTCTCCACGGCCAGAGCGTGGCTCGAGAGCAACGCCCCCCAGAGCGCTGCCAGGACGGTAAGCGGATCTCCGCTCGCCGCGATCCCGAGATCCGGTGCAGAGGCCCCGTCGACGGGCAGAGGCGAGCCGCGAATCCCCGCCACGACTCCGGCCACCAGGACCGCCGCCGCGGCCTGCACCGCCCGGCGCACCGGCGAGCGCACGGCCAGCGCGGCCAGCGGGAAGAGGCCGAGGCCCGCGATCGGCGCCAGGAACGCACCGAGCGAGAAAAGAAGGCCTCGCTCCGGCTCACGCCACATCACTGCCAGAAGGGCGAGCGCGACGACCACGTAGAGCGCGGCAGCACCAAGCGCAAGGTTTCCGAGCGGCAGGACCGGAACGCAAAGCGCGAAGGCGAGCCCGAGGCGGGCATTTACGACCGAAGCGGCGGCGGCCAGGGCTGCGAGGCCGAGCGGCCAGCCGGTCGGGAAGAACGGGAGCGCCCACGCACTCCAGCCGGCCACCGTTGCGGCGAGCACTGCCGGGACGAGCCGCGGCACCACGGCCGGAACGGCCAGGGTCTGACCCCCGCTCTTCCGGACGCGCCGCTTGCGGGCGGCGAGCCGCACCGTCTGGGCGAGGGCTGCCGCGCTCGGCCGCCGAGCAGGATCGAGATCCAGAGCGCGGTTGACGGCGGCGAGCAACGGCTTCGGCAGATCCGGCCGCACCGTCTCCAGGCGCGGCGCGCCGGCCTCGATTGCGCGGGCCGTCTCCAGGAGCGAGCCGCGCCAGAACGGATGTCGGCCGGCCAGTGCCTCCCAGAGCATCAAGCCCACCGCCCACACGTCGGCCGCCTCGGTCGTCAATGCCCCGGCGAGGCGTTCCGGGGAGATGTAGGCGAGCGTGCCCGGCACGTCGCCCTGCGCGGTCAGGGTCTCGGCCTGCTGGATCTGCGCCAGGCCGAAGTCGAGCACGCGCACAGACACGTCTCTTCCCTCGGCGAGCAGGACGTTCGACGGCTTGACGTCGCGATGCACGATCCCGCGCGCGTGCGCGTGCGCGAGTGCCTCGAGCACCTGGGCGCACGCTTCGATCGCCGAACTGTCGTCGAGCTCGCCGCCACGGAGCGCCTCGCGGAAAGTCCGCCCCGGCACGTACTCGTACGCGATGTAGACGTGCTGGGAGTCGCGGCCGAATCCATACGCCCGCTGACAGGAGGGGTGGCGCAGGCGGGCGGCGGCCTCCGCCTCACGCTCGGCGCGGGATGCCGCCTTCCCCTCCCGGGGCACGATCTTGAGGGCGACGTCGAGCCCGTTCTGCTCGTCCCGGGCAAGCCAAACGGAGCCGGAACCTCCACTCCCGAGCGGCCGCAACGGGCGGTAGCGCCCGAGGACGAGCTCGCTCTGGACAAGGGCTGGGGCTGCGTTGGACACCGAGTCTCCGGGGTTGGCGGGGGCACCGACAAGTCCTTCACCCGTCGAGAACGGGGGAAGTACGGGTTAGAGTGAACGCCGCTTCGGCTGTGATTCGCCCGGCCGAGCCCTCGCGATGACCGAACACGACTCCGACATCGAATTCGACTTCTTCGACGAGCCCGAGACCGAGGAGGCCTCCGAGCGTGTCCGCACGCCCCGGCGCCCCCCGCCGGGTGGCCCCCGCCGCCCCGTGCGCCCGCCCCAGGGGCTGATCCCGATGCTCCGTCTCGCGGGGTTGATCGCCTTTCTCATTCTCGCGGCCGTCCTGCTCATCGTGGGGGTGCGGGGCTGTGCGTCCAGCGGCAAGCACGCCAAGTACCAGGGGTACATCCAGGACGTTCGCGCCATCGCGAAGCGTTCGGATCAGATCGGCAAGGACCTGAACGCGGCCCTGAGCGCGACCGGAATCAAGGAGAGCGACCTCGAGGGGAAGATCAGCGGTCTCGCCGCGCAGGAGCAGCAGGAGGTGGCCCAGGCCGTCCAGCTGAACCCGCCCGGCCCGCTTCGTGTCGAGCACGACCACCTGATCGAGGTGCTCAAGCTGCGGTCGAGCGGTCTCAGCCGGCTGGCCGACGCGTTCCGCCAGACGGCGACGGCGACGGCACGCAACTCGACGATCTCCGGACGGCTCATCTCCGACCAGGCACGTCTGCTGGTCGCCAGCGACGTCAACTGGGACTTCTACTTCAAGGAGCCGACGCAGCTGGAGCTGCAGAAGCAGAACATCAGCGACATCGGCGCGGTCCCCGACTCCAACATCGTTCCGAACCCCGAGCTCGCGAGCACCCAGGCGATGACACAGGTGTGGCTGCGCGTCCACGGCGCGGCGACGGGTGGGGGAACGACCACTGGAAACCACGGGAGCGCCCTCGTCTCCGTCACGGCGCTGCCCGACGACAAGAAGCTCAATCCGACGGGCGCGGCGAGCGACAACGCGATCACGGCGTCGACCGACCTCGCGTTCAAGGTCGCCGTGTCCGACTCGGGTGACTTCCAGGAGTTCAACGTGGGCGTGACGCTGACCATCCAGAAGTCGCCCAAGTCGATCGTGCTGCGCAAGAAGATCGACGTGATCAACGCAGGCGAGACGAAGACGGTCACGTTCACGAACATCGACATCAACGGCCTGTTCGGGCTGCCGACGACGGTCAAGATCGACATCGAGCCCGTGCCGGGCGAAAAGACCACGACGAACAACTCGTCCGAGTACAAAGTCATCTTCTCCCTCGGCGGTTAGATGTCTCTCTCGACCGCGGAGTGGATCGCGATCGGGGCCTGCGCCGCTGCAGGGGTCGCGCTGCTCGTGGCCGGGCTCGCGTGGTGGAAGCTCCGCGCGGTCCGTGCGTCCCAGCTCGTCCTGCTCGGGGGCGGGAAACAGGATCTCGTCGACTTCGCCGTCTCGCTCCAGGGACGGATCGACGACCTGCACCGAGCCGTGGACGAGGTCGCTGCGGGCCTCTCGCGGGTCGATCGCCGGGTGGACACCGCGGTCTCCAAGACGTCGCTCGTGCGGTACGACGCTTACGCGGGCGCGGGCGGCCACCAGTCGGCCTCGATCGCCCTCCTCGACGCCGGCCGGAGCGGTGTCGTCTTGACAGCGATCCAGGGCCGCGATTACGCCCGGATCTACGTCAAGGAGCTCGACCACGGCCGACCGTCCGTGGCTCTCTCTCCCGAGGAGGAAGAAGCGGTCGAGCGGGCCATGGCTGGGTAACCCCCGTTCACTCAGCTACATTTCCGCCTAGATGCAGCAGGTTCTGGTTTTGAACGCGAGTTACGAGCCGCTGAATGTCACATCCGTGCGGCGTGCCCACGTGCTCGTTTTCAAGGGGAAGGCCGAGGTGATCGAGGAGCTCGACCAGCCGCTGCACTCGGCGACGGACACGTATCCCTGGCCGCACGTGATCCGACTCGTCTCCTACGTGCGCGTGCCGCGCGCCGTCCAGCGCAAGATCTCCCGCCGTGCGCTCTTCGCGCGCGACAGCTGGCGTTGCGTCTATTGCGGCACGACCGCCGGCCGCCTGACGCTCGACCACGTCATCCCGAGGTCGCGCGGGGGTGAGTCCGTGTGGGAGAACGTCGTGACCGCGTGCGCGCCGTGCAACCACCAAAAGGGCAACCGAACGCTGGAGGAGGCGCGCATGGAGCTAGTCCATCCGCCGAAGGCTCCCGCGCCGGTGCTGTTCATCAGGCTCGCCGCGCCGAAGATCCCGAACGGCTGGCAGCCGTACCTCGCGCACTTCGGCGGCGGCACCGCCACGTCGACGGCCTGAGGTCTGGTGTGAAATTCGGGCGCCGGCGGGGGCGCTCCAGACCAAGCCGGGCAGTGCGGGCGTTCGTGGTGCGTAGCGGCGCTACGCGCCACGGGCGAACGTGCTGATCCGGCGCCGTGTCTGGGGCGTCATCCGGCGCCGGCCGAATTTTGCACCAGGCCTCTAACTAGCCCGTTCCGCGCTCGACCGGCAAGTCGAGCTGCTCCCACTCGCTCCACGAACCGGGGTAGAGCTTGCCTTCGCGGCCGGCGAGGTGCAGGCGGTGCAACAGCACGGTCGCGG
>DAINSN010000020.1:0-20748 GCA_036741295.1 Gaiellaceae bacterium | reverse complement strand
CTCGGTCATCGCCGCGAGAAGCGTGAGATCACCGATCTCTTTGCAGGCGGCTCCGCGGCCTTCCTGCTGTTCGGCGGAGCGCTTTCGACGCTCTGGTTCCGGAGGGTGCCGTGAAGCGACTGATCTTGGCGGCGACGCTCCTGGCAGCAGCAGCCGGAATGGGTGCATCGCCCGCAGGTGCAACGAACGAGTGCCGCGGCTTGCAGGTGTGCGTGCGCGTCGCCGGGCCCTGGGTCGTCGTGCCTGCGGCGGTAACGTCGCCACGGCCGCATGTCGACTTCCAGCTCTCGTGCCCTCGCGGCTACGTGATCGGCGGGTTGGACGCGGAGCTCTCCGATCGCGCGATCGACATCGACTTTCTCGGGAGGCTGGGCAGTCCGGTCAACCCGGGCGTGACGACCACTCGTGCGGCGCTGTTTCGCGCCACCTACACCGGTAGCTCGCCGCGAGGACCGACCTTCCGCCCACATCTGGGCTGCCTGCCCGCGTCGGGCGGCGGTTCTGGCCCGGTGCCGTATAGACGGCCCTCGGCCTTCCCGCCGGGAGAGCCGACGATCAGGCGGGTGCGCACGGTGCGCCTCCATCCCGGGGTCGTGCGCGCCGTCGCGGCATGCGCCGCGAGTGAGCGTTTGCTCTCGGCGTGGCACGCGGTCGCGTTCTACACGCCGTCGGCGCCGACGGAGGCGCTGATCCGGAGTGTGAGCGCGACGCGCAGCCTGCAGGGACGCCGCGTTGTGGCGCGCGTGCATGTCGCCGCAGCGTTGCAAGGCGTCCGCGCGGTCGTGCAGGTCGGCGCGGTGTGCGGGGGCGGCTCGTGACCTTCGAGCGTCCACTGCTCCTCCTGACGCTGCTCGTCGTGCCGCTCGCGGTAGCGCTCTACGTGCTCGCGGAGCGACGGCGGATGCGTTACGCGATCAGGTTCACGAATCTCGACGTGCTGGCCGGCGTGGTCGGCGACCGCTACCGGCGACGGTTCGTCCCGCTTGCGCTCTTCCTCCTCGCGCTGGCCGCCCTCTGCATCGGGATGGCTCGTCCGCAACACACGACCCTCGTGCCGCGGGACCGCGCCACGGTGATTCTCGTGATCGATGTGTCGCGCTCGATGGAGGCGAAGGACGTGAAGCCGAGTCGGATCGGCGCAGCGACCGCAGCCATTCGCACCTTCCTCGATCGCGTGCCCGATCGGCTTCAGGTCGGGCTGATCGCCTTTGCGGGCGACCCCGCCGTGGCCGCACCCCCAACGACCAATCACGATCTCGTCCGGAAGTCGCTCGACACGATCGAATGGTTCCCCAGCTTCGGCGGCACGGCCATCGGCGACGCCCTCGCCGCCGCGGTCAAGCTCGGTCAGCAGGCGGTGTCGGGGGAGAGCGGCAACCTCGCCTCTGCGATCGCCGCTGCCCCGAACACGCAAACGCGCGGGCTCGTCTCGATCCTGTTCCTCTCGGACGGCGCGCAGACGCGGGGCGAGCTCGAGCCGCTCCAGGGCGCCGAGCGCGCCAGAGTGGCCGGGATTCCTGTTTACACGGTGGCGCTCGGCACGCCGAACGGCGCGCTCAACTTCGGCGGCGGTTTTCCGGGAGCGGGGCCGTTCGGCGGCCGGCGGGTGCCGGTCCCACCGGATCCCGCGACGCTCAAGGCGATCGCGGACCGCACGGGGGGCGAGTTCTTCGCCGCGCAGAGCGCGAAGTCGTTGCAGGCTGCGTACAAGAAGCTCGGCTCCCGTCTCGGCCGCAAACCCGGCCAGAGCGAGATCACCTACGGCTTTCTCGCCGCCGCGGCGCTCCTGCTCGTGGCGGCCGGTTTGCTGTCGTCGCTCTGGTCGCCTCGCCTCCCCTAGGCGGAGCGGCAAAGCCGTAGCTCAGCGGCCGGCGCTGCGGCGGATGCGCGCGCGCCGAGGCGGGGCATCCTCCGGGAAGGCGACGTCTTGAGCTCTTGCCGCCTCTCCGTCACCGGCGACCTGAAACGTGACGGCCATGCCGGCGACCCGTCCTTCCGGCGGCCCGTTCCTGAAGTCGGTCCCCTCGACCCGCAGACGATCTCCCTCTGCCGTCTCGATGAAGCCGTGACCCTTCTCGTTGTTGAACCACAGCATGTCGCCGTTGATTCGCCCACCTTCGACACGCTGCGTTGATCGAGCGTCTGCCGTCATGGAATCACCTTCCTCAAAGGGGCGCGCGCAGATGCTCGCTCCAGTCAGCACACAGGATAGCGCCGAAACCGACAGTGGCGGCGGCCTTCGCCGCTACCCTCTTCGAATGGCGCTTCGCGAGGACATCCGGGACATTGCGATCGTCGCGCACGTCGATCACGGCAAGACGACGCTCGTGGACGCGATGCTGTGGCAGTCGGGTTCGTTTCGCGCGAATCAGGACGTAGCCGACCGCGTGATGGACTCGATGGACCTCGAGCGCGAGAAGGGGATCACGATCCTGGCCAAGAACACGGCCGTCCGGCGCGAGGGGATCAAGATCAACATCGTCGACACGCCGGGACACGCCGACTTCGGCGGCGAGGTCGAGCGCGCACTGACCATGGTCGACGGTGTCCTCCTGCTCGTGGACGCGAGCGAAGGGCCGTTGCCGCAGACGAGATTCGTGTTGCGCAAGGCACTCGAGTCGCGGCTGCCGGTGATCCTCGTCGTCAACAAGGTCGACCGGCCGGACGCTCGCATCGAGGATGTCGTGAACGAGGTCTACGAGCTCTTTCTCGATCTCGATGCCGACGAGAGTCAGATCGAGTTCCCGATCGTCTACGCCAACGCGCGGGCCGGTCGCGCCGGTCTCGATCCAGATGATCTCGCCGAGGATCTCGGCCCGCTCTTCGACGTCCTGGTGGCGCGGATTCCCGCGCCGTACTACGAGGAGGGGCATCCGTTGCAGGCGCACGTCACGAACCTCGACGCCTCGCCGTACCTGGGACGGCTCGCGCTCTGCCGCATCCGCGAAGGGACGATTCGCAAGGGCCAGCAGGTCGCCTGGTGCCGCGCCGATGGGGAGATCGTGCGCGTGAAGGTCACGGAGCTCTACGTGACGGAAGCGCTCGACCGTGTCGAGGCCGAGGAGGCGGGACCGGGCGAGCTGATTGCGGTCGCAGGCATTCCTGAGGTCACGATCGGCGAGACGCTTGCCGATCCCGACGATCCGCGGCCTCTGCCCGTGATCGGAGTGGACGAGCCGAGTCTCGCCATGACGATCGGCGTCAACACGTCGCCGCTCGCGGGCCAGGACGGCACTCGCCTCACCGCCAGCATGGTTCTGGCGCGACTCGAACAGGAGCTGGTCGGAAACGTGTCGCTGCGCGTGCTTCCCACGGAGCGACCGGACGCGTGGGAGGTGCAGGGGCGTGGCGAGCTGCAGCTCGCGGTTCTCGTCGAGCTGATGCGCCGCGAAGGCTTCGAGCTCACCGTTGGGAAGCCGCAGGTCGTCACCCGAGAGGTGGACGGGAAAATCCACGAGCCGGTGGAACGGCTCGCAATCGACGCGCCGGAGGACTACGTGGGCGTGATCACACAGCTCCTCGCGCTCCGAAAGGGCCGACTCGAGCACATGGTCAACCACGGCACGGGCTGGGTCCGCATGGAGTACCACGTGCCTGCGCGGGGCTTGATCGGCTTCCGCACGGAGTTCCTGACCGAGACGCGCGGCACGGGCATCCTCCACCACGTCTTTCACGCCTACGAACCCTGGCACGGTGAGCTGCGCATGCGGCCGACGGGCAGTCTGGTTGCAGATCGCCGCGGCCCGGCGACGGCGTTCGCCCTGCTCAACCTGCAGGAGCGCGGACAGCTGTTCATCGCACCCGGCACCGAGGTCTACGAGGGCATGGTGGTCGGAGAAAACGCGCGGGCGGAGGATCTCGACGTCAACGCGACCAAGGAGAAGAAGCTCACCAACATGCGCTCGTCCACCGCGGACGAGCTCGTCAGGCTGATTCCGCCGCGCCTGCTCTCCCTGGAGCAGTCGCTCGAGTTCCTCGGCGATGACGAATGCGTCGAGGTGACGCCCAGCAACGTGCGTTTGCGGAAGGCGCAGTTGTCGGCCCAGAAGCGGGCGACCGCCACCTCCCGCAAAGCGCGCGGGCTCGCGAAGGTCTAGCGGGTTCGCTCTACCACTTCGAGCGCCGGCCGCGGCGGCTCGTGTACATCAGCTTCGCCCGGGCTGACTGCAGGCCTGCCTCTTCGAACTGCGCGCGATGACCAAGCCGGCGGGCGACGTGGCTCGTCTCGGCCTGCTGCTCGGGCAGCACCAGCGTGATCGCCTTGCCGCTGCGTCCCGCGCGGCCGGTCCGGCCGGTGCGGTGCACGTAGTCCTTGTCCTCGCCCGGCGGGTCGAAGTTGATCACGTGCGTGATGTCGTCGAGATCCAACCCGCGCGCCGCGACGTCCGTGGCGACCAGAGTCTTCACCTTGCCGCTTTCGAACCGTGAGAGCGCGCGCTCGCGTGCTCCCTGTGACATGTCGCCGTGCATGGCAACGGCGCTGACGTTTTGCCGCGTGAGCTTCTGCACGAGCTTGTCCGCGCCGCGCTTCGTCCGCACGAAGACGAGCGTCAGCCCGTCCGAGGAGTTGATGTGCTTTACGAGCGTCTCGACCTTGGTGTCGGCCGTGACGGGCACGAACTCGTGCTCGATCTCGCCGGGCTCCTGCTCCTCCGCAAGCGCCGCCTCGAAGCGAGACGGGCTGTTGGTGTAATCGCGCGCCAACTCGCCGACCGGGCCGTCGAGCGTGGCCGAGAAGAACATCGTTTGGCGATTGCGCGGGAGCCGGCGGACGATGCGGTCGACCTGAGGCTGAAAGCCCATGTCGAGCATCCGATCGGCCTCGTCGAGCACGAGAATCCGTACGTGCGAGAGGTCGACAAGCTGGCGCTCGGCGAGATCCTGCAGGCGTCCCGGCGTGGCGACCAAGACGTGCGCGCTCTTTGCGCGCTTCGCCTGGGCGTGGAGCGGCACACCGCCGTAGACGGCGGCCACCTTGAGGCCTTTGGCCGGTACCAGTGATTCGAGCTCCGCGCTGACTTGGGCGGCGAGCTCGCGTGTGGGGACGAGAATGAGTGCCGACGGACGGGCATCGGCCGTTGTCGTGCGCTCGACGATCGGCACGGCAAACGCCAGCGTCTTGCCAGATCCGGTCGGCGATTTTGCGAGCACGTCGAGCCCTGCGAGAGCGTCCGGCAGGACGAGTGCCTGGATCCGGAACGGCTCGTGGATGGAGCGAGCGGCGAGCGCGTCGACGATAGGCGGCGACACGCCAAGCTCGCGGAAAGATTGCTGCATAAGTTTGTTCGACTCCTTTATGGGTTCGAGACTTGCCTACCTCGAAACACCCGAAGGAGGAACGAGAAGCTCATCTCACCGGGCAGCCGTATGCGACCCGTGGACACAAGGTACCAATTACTCCTGTCGGCGGGATCGATACGCTCCTTTAATGGCCAGCGACAAGTCCGACGCACTGACCCCGGCTCAGAAGGAGCAGCTCGAGGCCGAGCTCGCGGAGCTCGAGGGCCCGCGCCGCGCCGAAGCCGTCCAGGCGATCGCAACCGCTCGCAGCTTCGGCGACCTGTCGGAGAACTTCGAGTATCACGCCGCGAAGAACGAGCAGGGCCTCTTGGAGCGACGGATCACGATGTTGCGTGACCGGCTCGAGCGGTCGGTGATTCTCGACGAGAACGCCGTAGACGGCGACACGGTCGGCGTCGGGACGAAGGTCGAGATCGAAGACGAGCAGGGCGAGCGGATGGAGGTCGAGATCTCGAGCGTCGGCGGCGTGTCACCGGATTCACCGGTGGGGCGTGCGCTGATGGGGCGCAAGGTGAGCGACGAAGTCGAGATCCAGGCGCCGAGCGGTTCCTGGCGCGCGCGCATTCTTTCCATCGGGCGGTAGACCCGGCCAGCCAATGGGTATTTCGCCGACTATGCGAACAAGCGCGGGCGCGCTTTAGACGGAACTGCTGGTAACCCTGTTCTGAATGGGTATTCCGTTGAAGGTAAAGCCGTCTGTCGGTCCCAGCGTCTTGTCCTGAAGCAGGGTCAATTCATGAATCGTCCCTAGGACTTCCAGCGCAGGGGACTCGTAGGCCACAATCAACTCGGCATCGGCCACCATTCTCAACCCCTTTCCAGTCATTCGACAAAGTCGGCAAGCGGGACTCTAACCAAGGTTTTCTTGCTGGAAGCTACCCGGAGGTCCAGCATCTCAGGGAGTAATGGACCAGGAAAAGACCAATTACGGCGCATATGGGCTCAGGCTGGCTCGGCTCGAGGGCTCCCGCGAACTCCTCGTCCAAGCACCCGCGGACTGGCCGAGTCTCGAGGTCGATGCCAAGGTCGGCGACGCGAAAGCGTCGTGGACGGACTGTGTCTCCAACGACCGGGCTGAGCTCGTCCTCTTGACCGGCGGAGGGGTCCGCATCGATCGCGATCCGCTGCGTGCGGTCTACACCGTGCCGCGGCCGCTGAGCGACCAGGAGCTCATCCATCCGTACCTGGCGGTCGCGGCCACAATCGCCGGGCGTTGGCTTGGACGCGAAAGCTTTCATGCAGGCGCGGTCGTGATAGACGGTGGAGCATGGGCGCTTGTCGGCGAGAGAGGAACGGGGAAAAGCTCGACGCTAGGCTGGCTTGCCCTTCATGGCTACGAGGTGCTTTGCGACGATGCCCTCATCGTTGCCGGCGGCTGCGTTTTTGCGGGCCCGCGCGCGGTTGACCTACGAGCTGAGGCGGCTCGCTGCCTTCAGGCGGGGGAAGAACTCGGACTCGTTGGTGGGCGCGAACGCTGGCGTCTGACCCTGGGTCCGGTGAAGCCAGTCGTACCTTTGCGGGGTTGGTTCTTCCTCGACTGGGACGACGAGATTTCGACGAATGCGGTTCGACCCCGAGATCGACTGAGTGAGCTTGCCCGTCACCGCGCGGTTCGGCTTCCTCCACTCGAGCCGGGCATGCTGCTCGCGCTGTCGGCGCTACCCGCGTGGAGGTTACGGAGACCGAGAGACTGGTCCTCTTTGGAATCAGCCGCGACTGCCCTGCTCGCCGCGATCGGCCGTTGAAGGCGCTTCTGCGTACGAGGATGCGATCCAGGCGGCCTGCAGCAGCGTGAAGGTCTGTCCCGGTGGGCTGGGTGACGACCAGAGACTACGAAGCGCATCGAGTTCGACGAGGTCGCGATCGATGCCCCCGCCGTTCCAGGTAGCGGCGAAACGGCGGCTGTGGCGGTTCCAGAAGAGTGCATCAAACTGTGCCTTGGTCGGTCTTTCGAGGACGGTTCCGGGGAGAAGCTCTCCGAAGAGGAGCATCGTGGACGCTGTGCGGTCCGGCGGCCCAAGCTCACCGCCGGCCCGCGCGAGAGCTGTCGCAACCCGCGCTGCGGCGAACGGATGCACGATGCTAACGCCCTCGTCCTCTGCAAGCAGCGCGAGGCTCGCAACTCCGACTCGGAAATAACGCAGTCTCGTCCACCAGTGCACTTGATCCCGCCATTGCCGCGGTTCCGCAGCCGCTTGCATCCCCCACGCCGCTGCGAGGCGCCGCCGTGCTTTCTCGCGAAGCCAGGGGAAAAGCATCGGAATGCCGCGCGAGAGTACGGCTCCGCGGAGCCGCCGCGGTCCAAACGATAGGCCGACACGACCCACGTCCCGAAGAGTCGGGCGCGCTCGGCCCGCAAGGACGAGTGAGGCACGCGTCGGAGTGGCGCCGAGGAGCTCGTCGCCCCCGACTCCGGTGAGTAGCGAGCCGCCGGCGGCCGCTGCGAGGAGGGGTGAGTGGAAGTGCGCGTTGAAGGGCCAGAGCAGGCCATGACGGCGAAGGACTTCTGTCGCGACAGGGCCGACCGCATCGAGCTCGTCGTCGATTTCGATTCTCACCCAGTCCGTCAGCTGGAGATGACGGACGACCGTCTCTTGCCAATCGCGTTCGTCTGCGGCCTCAGTCCGCACGACGTTCGTCGCCGGGACCGGAAGTGGCAAGCCCTCCCGCCGTGCGAGATTCGTTGCGGCGGCGAGAATCCCCGAAGAATCCCGGCCTCCCGAGAAGCTGACGAGGCACGGCGTCCGCAAGAGTGCCGGCCTGATCGTCCGCTCCAGCGCTGCAAGGGGCGACTCCGGGGCCTGGGAGTCGAGCTGTGCCGCATCGTCGCCGTCGTCCACTCCGAGCACGATTCCGGAAGCGATCTCCAACGGCGTGAGTCGGATTGGCCTGCTCGGCGGGGCAGGGTCGGTGGTGCCGTTCGACAAGATCCTCGTACGGTGTCATCGAAGGCGTGCACCCGCAACCACGCCCGTATGGCGAGAGTGCTTGAGTACCCTTTATCCGGGCGAAAGCAGTTTCGCGCAGGCCTTGAATCCTCACCGGCGGAGTGGCAGAGCTCGAGCTGCGATGTGCACACGTTCAAGCATCTTGTGCGGGCTCGCTGTGATCGTCTTGGCGCTCCCGCTCGCCGAGTTGCGCCAGCGCAGCGCGGACATCTTCCCGGCGACATCAAGTGTCTGAAGGATCCTCCTTGTCAAGCGTCTTCGACCAAACTGTGAACGCCGGGGTCGGCACCATCCCAACCTTCGTATAGAGGCGGAGTGCACCGGTCGTGTTGTCGACATCGACGTTCAATGCTGCGCGGCGACGTCCTCGTCTGTGGAAGGCATGGAGGCTGTGCACGAGTAGTGCCTCGCCGAGACCCCGTCCGCGCCATGGCGGCTGGACGCCGACGAGCGAGATCCATCCGATGGTCTCGCCGTCGTCTTCGCGCTCCCGGCAGATGGAGAAGCCGCCGATTGTCCTGCCCTCTCGCACAACGACCCAGAGGGCTGGATCGAAGCCCGCGTTCGGTGCGTCTCGGTTCTCACTCCACCATTGGGCCTCGTCGACCTCGGTGTTGCCCCAGTGATCGGCGAAGGCCTCGCGGAACGCTGCGAAGAGCTCGGCATCGTCTGGGCCCGACGAAAAGCTGTGCGGTTCGAGGCCGTCGGGCCAGACAGGCTCCGGCAGGCCGCGGCCAAGGTCGATTCGCATCTGCAGAAAGTGACGGAGGGGCGAAAGGCCGGCCCGCGCGAGTAGCGCCGCGGCATCGCCGTCCTGTGCCCAGCTCGTGACAGTCAGGATGGCGTTCTGGTTGAGACTCAGTTCGCCTGCGATCTCCCTGGCCCGCGGCTCGAGCCACGAGAGTAGAGCTGCCCCGACGCCACGCCCTTTGGCCGAGGGCCGCACGCGAACGAAGCCGCGGACTTCGTCCGGCGGTACCGCCCAGACATGACCGAAACCGACGGTGGTCCCGTCCGAGTCGAGAACGATGCGGAAATCCTGCGCCGGGTCCCCTTGCCTCAGCCGGCCCAGCGCATCGTCGCGGGAACTCGGCCTGCCGAGGTAGTGCCGCGTGCACTTGTCGAGGACCTCCGCGATCCGCCCGACGTCGTCCAGGTGCGCGGGTCGGAGGACCGGCGGCCCAGCTATCGCGCGCCCGGCATCAGCGTCGACTCCGGTTGGCGGCCGGAGTAGACGAGCCGCGCCTGCTCGCCTGCGTACTCGAGTCCTGCGCACGGAGCGTTCTTGAAGGCGGCTGCTACCGCTGCGGTGACCGCAACCCTGGTGGCATCAGGGCTTGTGCCGGGCGTGAAGTCTGTTTCCAGGGCGACCATGGCCACCGTCTCCGCGCGTGTGACCGCGTCGGGTGTGCAAAGAGCGCCCGGCTCGGAGCGCACGGGTACTGGCGAGGTGGAGTTGGCGGCTGCCAGCGTCTTTTGATGGAGGAGGAACGCTTGGTAGGCGGGGAGCCCGGAGTCGTGCTCGACCATGAAGGTCGAGTTCGATCCGTCGACCCGATTCTTCGCATGCACGTAGGCACCGCGGCTGTCGTCGACGCTGCCTCCGCCGAGAATCGACCACTTGCTCGGGTCGAGCTGGAGATCGCCACCGATTCCGCTTGCGTAGGCGACGGTCGCGAAGGCACCGGTGGCTGCCAGGCAGAGCCCCGTCAGGCGGAGTCTGTGACTATGACGCCTCTTGTTGCGGAGTCGCCGCTCTAGTGCGTATTGCAGGTCACGTCCAATCGCTTCGAGGTCGGTTGTCATCACGAAACTCCTTTGAGTAGGCGAGAAAGAGAGTCGATGGCGCGCGTAACACGGATGCGGGCTGCGACTTCGGAGCAGTCGAGCGACAGCGCCACCTGTCTGTAAGGAAGCTGCTGCACCACGCGGAGCTCGAGCGCCTGACGCTGGGCCCGCGGCAGCGTGTCGAGGGCGGCAGCTAGTTCCGGTGCGAGCCGCTCGGCGTCGACGCGGGCGTTTGCTTCGTGAACTTCCAGCTCGTAATCGCGAGCTGGCAATCCGAGCCGCTGGCGGGCCTTTGACTCGATCCGCTCTCGCTCGTGATAGGTCCGAAGCAGGTTCCGGGCAATGCCGTAGAGCCACGGCAGGCCCGAGCCTTCCATCTCGTCGCGGAACCGCCCGAGGGAGAGCGCGGCCTGAGCGAACGTCTCGGCCGTGAGCTCACCCGCGACCCTGTTCGGAGCCCGGTTCCGAAGAAACGCGTGAACTGCGGCAGCGTGTCGGCGGTAGAGCTCGCCGAAAGCGTCAGGGTCGGTCCGTGCGGCTTTGATCAGTTGGGCGTCGGTCGTCATCGCTCTCGTGGGCTTCATCCCGTTGGGGAGGAAAACGTTTCGGTGCTCTCGCACGCGCATGGCGATCAACTACACCCGGAAGCCCTTCAGGGTTCCGCCAGCCCTCGCCCCAGGAAACGGTAGGAGCCGGGGCGCTGTCGCGCTCCCGGCTCCATGGGATGGGGCGGGTCTTCGGCGAACCTCTTCACGGAGGTCCCGCTAGAACGTGCAGGTCTTGCCACCGTCGAAGGTCGACGATCCGCCTGGCGCCGCATTCGGGTTGGTCACATCGTTCAGGGTTTCGTTCACGAACGGCGGTGCCCAGTACGTCTGGACCTCGATGTACCAGGTTCCGCTGCCGGTACTCGGGCTGAGCGAAACCGCGTTGGGCCCGACAGACAAGTCGGGGTTGTCGATGCCGCCGGCTGACGAAGACCAGAAGCCGTGGACCGGGTCGTACGCCTCGACCGGGGTTACGCCCGGGAATCCGTCCAGGACGCGCTTCGACGGGCTGTGATACCAGCGGCCGAACTTGTACGAGTAAGCCCAGACCGCGAAGTAGACGAACTGATGGGTCGTCGGGTAATACGTCCCAGTGCCGTCGACGACCGACTGACCGACACCCGCCTGCATGTCGATCTTGATGGGATTCACGATGATCCGGTTGCCATAGGGGTCGCCAAACCTCGGGCAGCTGCCCGAGTAATCGCGCATCGGGGCGCTTGCGGCGCCCGCCGGGGAGACAAGGACTGCCGCGGCTACTGCAACGAGACAGACTGCGACCGACGTCTTGCTCAGAAGCTGGTGGGATAGGCGCTTTCTCATCGAACTCCTCCTTATTCCGGCCGCCGGGTGCGACCGACTGCGAGCAGGATCGAGTCCGCCGCTAGAGGCGCACTAGAAGGCCGCTAGATCGGCCGTTCGGGCGGAAGCGAGGGAAGCACGTTCGTCGCAGGCCGAAGCGGCCTGCTTCTCTTTGGCCGAGGAGGGTGCTAGCTTCGCTAACCAGGAGGCTGCGCGGCTCAATGGCGGAGGGGACAGAGCTCGACTACCAATTGCTCGGCCTCATGGAGCTCTGGGTTGGCGGGGAGCAACGAAAGGCGAGCCAGGCGAAGCCGAGGGGTGTGCTCGCACTGCTGCTCCTCAATCTGAATCGTCCGGTTTCGACGGACCAGTTGATCGAGCTGTTGTGGCCCGACAAGCCGCCGGGGCGCCCCCAAACCGCGATCCAAGGCTATGTCTCCGGGCTTCGGAAGCTGCTCGGACAAGGCACGATCGAGACGACGGCGGCTGGCTATGTCCTCCATGCTGAGGCCGAACAGTTGGACGTGAACCGTTTCGAGCGCCTGCTGCGCGAGGGACGCGAGGCGCTCGCCGTCGGCCACACCGAGGAGGCGGCGCGCGGCTTGAGCGAGGGGCTCGAGCTTTGGCGCGGACCCGCGCTGGCCGACTTCACCTACGAGCGGTGGGCCCAGAGCGAGATCGGGCGGCTGGAGGAGCTGCGTCTGGTCGCGCGCGAGGAGCTCCTGGAGGCGAGGCTCGCGCTCGGGCAGCACGCCGAGGTCGTCGGCGAACTCGAAGCGCTGATCCGTGAGCAGCCACTACGCGAACGGCCGCGCGGCCAGCTCATGCTCGCCCTCTACCGCTCCGGCCGGCAAGCCGAAGCGCTCGAGTGGTACCAGGACGTGCGCGAGCGTCTCGTTGAGGAGCTCGGCATCGACCCGAGCCCAGAGCTGCAAGCGCTCTACAGAAAGATCCTCAACCAGGACGCGTCGCTGATCGTCGACGCGCCGTCGCTCCAAGCGCTGACGAACCTGCGCGTGCCGTCTACCGCGCTTCTCGGGCGGATGCGTGAGCTCGCGGACGTGCAGGCGCTGCTTGGCCGAGAAGACGTGCGCCTGGTAACGCTGACCGGGACCGGCGGTACCGGAAAGACGCGACTTAGCTTGGAAGCGGCCGCAGCGCTTCTGGGCGCCTTCGCTGACGGCGTCTTCTTCGTACCTCTCGACGTGACCCGCGAACCGGACCTTGTTGTCGCCCAAATCGCGCAGGTGCTCGGGGTACGCGAGGGGCCGGGTCAGACGCCCGACGAGGCAGTTGCCGACCACCTGCGCGAAAAACAGATCTTGCTCATCCTGGACAACTTCGAGCACGTGCTCGACGCAGCTTCGTCGGTCGCGGAACTCATGGCGGCCTGCCCGCATCTGAAAGTGCTGGTCACGAGCCGCACGCCGCTCCATTTACGGGGGGAGCACGAGTACCCCGTTCCGCCTCTGATAGAAGCAGACGCGGCGACGCTCTTCACGGAGCGCGCGCTCGCGAAGCGGCCGGATTTCTCGGGCAATGGCGAGGTGGCCGAGATCTGCCGGCGGCTCGACTGTCTTCCGCTGGCGATCGAATTGGCGGCAGCGAGGGTGAAGACGTTCTCGGGGCCGACGATCCTCGAGAAGCTGGATGATCGGCTGTCCTTGCTGACGCGAGGTGCGCGCGATCTGCCGAGACGCCAGCAGACCCTGCGCGCGACCGTCGAGTGGAGCTACGACCTCTTGCACGAGGAGGAGCGGCAAGCATTCGCGGCTGTCGCGATCTTCGCGGGCGGCTTCACGGCTAAGGCGGCGGAGGCGGTCGTGGGCGCCGATGTCGATCTCGTCGACGACCTCGTCGAACACAGCCTCGTGCACATCGTCGTTGAGCGCTACGCGATGCTCGAGACGATCCGCGAGTACGCGGTGGAGTGCCTCGAACAATCGGACGAATACGAGGTGCTGCGCGAGCGTCACGCGCGCTTCTACCTCGAGTTGACGGAGGAGGTTCGGCCCCGACTGGATGGACCCGAGCAGGCGCTGTGGCTGCGCGAACTCGACCGCGAGTCGCCGAACATCCGAGTGGCGCTGAGCTGGGCGCTCGAACGCGGCGACGGCGACGTCGCGCTGCGGCTCGCCATCGGAATCGCACGCGTCTGGCGCGTCCACGGCCAGTACGCGGAGGGGCGGTCATGGCTCGAGCAGGCGCTCCGCCACCCGGCGCCGGCCGCGGAACGGGCGAAGGGTTACGTCACGCTCGCCTCGACGGTCCTCGACCACGGCGACTTCGAAGCGGGAGCACGTGTTGCGACAACCGCGATCGAGCTGTGCCGCGACGAGGTCGGCGATCAGGCTCTGCTCGGGAAGGCGCTCAACAACCTCGGCGTCGCACGCCTGTATCTCGGCGATCTGGAGGCGGCGGCGAAGATGTTCGGGGAATCACTGGAGCTCGCTCGTGCCTCCGGCAACTTGATTGCAATTGTCCCTGCCGTCCACAACCTCGGCGAGATCGAGTTAGCGCAAGATCGCCCGGCGGATGCGGTCGCGTCGTTCACCGAGGCGCTCGCCGTCGCACGCAACCTCGAACATGCATATCTCTGCGCGCGTTGCCTGAGCTCACTGGGAGCCGCTCTTATCGATACGGGAGACGCCGACGCTGCTGCATCCACCCTCGTCGAGGCGCTGGAGCTTGCGACGGGGCTGGAGGACGTCGAAACGACGATGGACGCGCTCGAGAACACGGCCGCCGTCGCCGCCGAGTGCGGCGCATCGAGGCTTGGTGCGCAGCTGCTCGGCGCCGCCGCAGCCGCTCGCGCACAGATCGACGCGCCGCCGACGCCGATCCAGAGGAAACGACTCTCGCGGCTCGAGCTGGCGATCCTGTCCGCGCTCGGCGAGGAGATGTGGCGGAACGCGCGTTCCGAGGGTGGAGAGCTGGAGTTAGAGGCGGCGAAGGATCTCGCGCTGGAGTTCCTCGAACACCTATCCGCTTCTGCGGCGCTGACGCGTTGAGCTGTTGAGGTGCCCCCGCCCGGAATCGAACCAGGGCACGCGGTTTAGGAAACCGCTGCTCTATCCACTGAGCTACGGGGGCCCGGCTCCGCAGCGTAGCGCCGCGGTCACCCGGCGAAGGCAAGCGTTGGCCCTTTGCTTCTCTAGTTCGCCGCGCGACCGCGCCGGGGTCGGGCGCGTTATGTTTTTCTCCAATGGCGAGCGGATTTCGGGTGCGGCTTATCGACACAGCCGGCTCAGTATTTGGGATCGCGGGTTGGGCCTCTGACACGATCAGCGAGGGTGACATGGTCCGGTTGCCCGACGGCCGTGCTGTCGAGGTCCTCGAGGTGTACGACGATGAGTCTGGCCAAGAGGGTGGCGTTCAGGCCACGGTCGCGTGGATGACGAGTAGATCGGCCCTCCGTCCTCGCTAGGCCAGGTTAACTGCGGCCCAGGCCCATTTGGGCCGCTCGGAGCGGACCTCCGCGGACGACTCCTGTAACGAACCACGTCTGCCGATGTCGGAACACTGTGGAGATCGAACAGCCGGCTCTTGGCGACGTGCGCCCGTACGGGCGCCGAACCTTTCTCACGCTGGTTGCGGGTGGGGCGACGTCACTCTTCTGGGGCCCGGCCGTGTGGAGCGTCGCGCGCGATGTCCTGCTCCCGCTCGCGGGCGTGCTGCCGCCTCCGCTCGCGGGTCTCGTTCGCTCGGGCTGGCGAATCTACACGGTCACGTCGATCCCGCACGTCGCCCGGTCCACCTGGAGGTTGAAGATCGACGGGCTCGTCGAGCAGCCGGTCGAGCTGACCTACGCCGATCTCCGCGCACTGCCGCGCGCCGAGCAGGTGACGGATTTCCATTGCGTGACCGGTTGGTCGGTCTCGAATGTGCACTGGGCCGGCGTTCGCTTCCGAGACCTGCTTGCGGTGGCGCGACCGCTGCCGGCAGCACAGGCGGTGGGTTTCTTCTCAGGAGACGGCGCCTACAGCGACTCCCTGACGATGGATCAGACGTACCTCGGCGACGCGATGCTCGCGTACGAGATGGACGGGACGCCGCTGACGCGGCCGCACGGTGCGCCGGCGCGTGTCGTGATCCCGGAGATGTACGGCTACAAGGGGGTCAAGTGGGTGAACCAGATCACGCTGCTCGACCAACCCTTTGACGGCTACTGGGAAAACCGCGGTTACGATCGCAACGCCTGGCTCGACCACCGTGCCTGAGGGCGGCAAAATGTATTTGCATCGCTTCTCGCGCAGCGAGCGCGCGGTGCACTGGATTCACGCGGCTGCGTTCTTCGTTCTGCTCGGCTCGGGGCTCGTCCTGTACCTGCCTTCGCTCGCACGGATCGGAAACCGACCGTTCGTAAAGGACGTGCACCTCTACACCGCGATCGCATGGGCGCTCGCGCTCCTCGCGGTAGTCCTCTTCGGCGACCGAAAGGGATTGCGCCGGACGCTGAACGACCTCGACGGCTTCGACCTCGACGACCGCCTCTGGTTACGGCGCTACCCGACGAAGCAGGGTCGCTTCAACGCCGGTCAGAAGCTCAACGCGGCGGTAACTGCGGCCTTCGCCGTGCTCTTCACAATCTCGGGGATCCTCCTTTGGTACGGCGAGCGCGACACACGATTCCGTTTCGCGGGGACGATCGTGCTGCACGACGGCTTGATGTGGATCTCGCTCGTCCTGCTGGCCGGCCATCTGTATCTCTCGTTGATCTATCCCCGAACTCGGCATTCATTGCGTGGCATCGTGCGCGGCGACGTGGAGCTCCAGTGGGCGTGGGAGCATCATCCCAAGTGGGTGAAGGACGTGCTGGCGAGCACGGAGGACAACGCCGGACCGTAGAGCCGTCCCTCGGACGAGGGAGCGCGGCGCAAGTTTCGCCGCCGGATGGCGACTCTTCAACCGTAGGCCGCAACTCCCCAACATCGAAGGGATTCCAAAGTGCGTAAGCGATTGAGCAGCATGACCCGCCGTTCCCTGGTCGGCGCGCTAGTAGGTCTCGCGTTCGCCGCCGCCGCGGGCGTCGGACTTGCGCAGGTCACGACCGGCTCCGCTCCGAGCACGGTCGCAGCGAGCACGACCGAGTCCCAGACGACCTCGACCCAGACGACTGGCGACTTCGAAAGCAAGTCCGCCGACGATCAGCAGTCGGAAGAGAGCGACTTCGACTCGGGGGACGGGCATCAGACCTCGACGAACCTGAGCACGACCTCCACCCCGACACTGCTGACCACCACCGCCGACGGCACCGAGGGCGACAGCGGCAGTGGCCAGGAGAAGATGGACGTCTGCCACAAGACGGGCAACGGCGGCGAGCACACGATCAACATCGCCGCCCCCGCCTGGCCGGCTCACGAGGCTCACGGCGACACGAAGGGCGTGTGCGCCGACGCGACGTCCAGCACCACGAGCTCTCTGCCGACGACCTCCACGACGAGTCACGGGCAGAAGCCGCACAAGCCGAAGACCGAGCACGGCTCGAGCCACGGCTCCTCCGGCCACGGCAATTCCAACCACGGTAACTCCAGCCATGGCAACTCCAGCCACGGCAAAGGCCACGGCAAGTAGGTCACAGCACCTCCGGCATCGAGAGCCCTGCAACCGCGGGGCTCTCGTCGTTTACGGGGCGATACGCTCCGCCGGTGATCCGCGAGCTGATCGAAGCGCGTTCGGGCGAGGAGTACGAGCTCTACGCGCGCACGATCAACCCACAGTTCATGCGCGTACTGAAGACGATCGGCTTCGATCGCATCTGGTCGCGTGCCGAGGGCCAGTACCTCTATGACTCCGACGGCAATCGGTACCTGGACCTGCTCGGCGGGTTCGGGATGTTCAACGTTGGGCGGAACAACCCGAATGTCCGCGCCGCGCTGATCGAGTCGCTCGAGCTCGACACTCCCGGCTCGGTGCAGCTGGGCGTCTCCCTCCTCCCTGGATTGCTTGCCGAGGAGCTGCTGAAGCGCACGCCCGCGAGACTCGAACGCGTGCTCTTCACGAGCTCGGGAACGGAGGCGGTCGAGGCCGCGCTCAAGCTCGGCCGCGCGGCGACGCGGCGCTCGCGCGTGATCTCGACCGACCATGCATTTCACGGTCTGACGCTGGGCGCGCTCTCGGCGAGCGGCGATCCGCACTTCGTCGAACGCTTCGGGCCGCTGCTGCCGGGGTTCTCGCAAGTTCCATTCGGCGACCTGGACACCCTGGAGCGGGAACTGCGCAGCGAAGACGTCGCGATCTTCCTCGTCGAGCCGATTCAGGGCAAGGGCGTGAACCTGCCCCCGGACGGTTATCTCGAAGCCGCGCAACAGCTCTGCCGACGCTACGGGACGCTCTTCGCGGTCGACGAGGTGCAGACCGGCTTCGGCCGCACGGGCAAGCTGTTCGCCTTCGAGCACTGGGGGCTCGAGCCCGACCTCGTCACCGTTGCGAAGTCCCTTTCCGGTGGCTACGTGCCCGTGGGCGCGCTGCTGATGGCGCGGCACGTGTACGACGGAGTCTTCGACTCGCTCGAGCACTCGGTCAGCCACGGTTCCACTTTCGCGCCGAACGATCTCGCGATGGCAGCCGGGCTCGCGACCCTGCGCGAACTGGACGATGCGAAGCTCGTCGAGCGATCCGAGCGGCTCGGCCGGCGTCTGCTCGAGTTGACGCGACCGCTCGTCGAGGCGCACGATGCCGTCAAGGATGTGCGCGGCCTTGGACTGATGTGGGCGATGGAATTCGGCGAGCCCGAATCCGGAAGCCTGGCGTGGCGGGTGATGGAGCGCATGCAGGCGGGACTGTTCGCACAGCTCGTGGCCGTCCCGCTCTTCATTGAGCACCGCATCCTGAGCCAGGTCGCGGGACACGACCTGCCGGTGCTCAAGGGCCTGCCGCCGCTCGTTCTCTCGGAACAGGACGTCGAGGACTTCGCCACGGCGCTGGACGAGGTCATCGCGGGAGCCGGACGGCCAAGGCGCGTCGCGGGCCTGGCCCTCAGAGCAGCGAGAGCCCGTTGAGACCGCTGCGATTTGCGGCCATCGCGCTGCCGCTCGTTCTCCTCGTCCTGGCGGCGGCGACGTCCGGAGCGGGACAAACCACCGCCGGGCCCAAGACGATCGCGAGCTACTGCAGCACGAGCGGCGACGTCTGTTACGGCATCCTCAACCGGAGCGGCAAGATTTCCCTCGAGCTCACCACAGCCGCCCGGTACTTCAATCGCTACACCCTCTGTGTCCGTCGTCTGCCGCCACGAAGTACGCCGGAGTACGCGCAGCGTTGCGGCTCTTTCCCGGTCACCCGCCAGAGCGGCTCGACGTGGGGGTCGCGCGTGAACTACGCGCGTCACTACCCGTTGACCTTCGCCGGAACGTATCGCGTGACGTGGAAGCTCGCCGGCCGCGCGCTCGGCCCGGCGCTCCGGTTCCGGCTGCCGGTCTCTTAGCTCGGCTTAGAGGTCCGAGATCTCGGAGCTGCGCTCGTTGATGCACTGGCGCGCCCAGATCTCCGCGAGCGTAACCAGCCGCTCGCTGAACGCCTTCCGCTCGCGGGAATCGTCCGGCACGTTCTCCGGCGAAACGGAGACGCGGACCTGGTGCAGGACCATCTCGGCATCCTCCGAGATCTCGTGGCGCTCCTCGCCCACGATCGAGACCTCACCGGCCTCTGGCACCAACAGCTTGCCAAGCTCCTCGAGCTCGGCCGAGGTTGCGTCGCGCCCCGCGAAGACGCCGAAGTTGACCCGGATCTCCAGACCCGCGGGCTCCTGCTCGGTGGCGAAGGCGATCACGTTCTCGACTTGCATTACAACCCGTATTACCGGCCCGGCCCGCGGCTAACCCTCTCGGGGCTCCCAGCGGAAAGTGCGCAATGCAACAGCCATTCCGAAGAGCCCCCAGCCGGCCAGCACGGCCACGGCCGTGGGCTTGTCCCAGAGCTGCTGGCCGTGCAGGTAAATGCCGTTGATCAGGTCGAGGAGGTACTTGAGCGGGAGAACGTCGCCGATCGCGCGCAGCACTTTCGGGTAGTGCCGCGTCGGGCCGAAGGATCCCGTCAGGAAGGCCATCGGCAGCACGATGACGTTGAGGACCGCCGACGAGCCCTCGAGCGAGCGGATGAAGCCCGTGATCGCCAAGCCGAGGGCCGCGAACGCCGCCGCTCCGAGCGCAAGCGCCAGCACGAGTGAGAGCAGGTGGCTCGGCCAAGGGGTCGATTTCAGCAACCGGCCGAGCGCGAAGAGCGACGCCACCTGAATCGCGAACACGATCGTGATCGAGGAGAGCACCGCTGTGAGATAGACCGCCGGTGGAAGCGGCGTTGCGCGGATCCGTTTCAGGATGCCGATCTCGCGACGGGTGACGAGCGTGATCCCGAGACCGGCGAACGCGGTGTTGGCTGCGCCGTAGCCGATCATGCCGGCGAGCAGCGCCCACGATGCAGGGTGGCCGTAGATGTGGCCGTTGTAGATGGCCGTCAGCAGCGTGAAGAGCAGGATCGGGAAGAGGAACACGAACACCGCCGACTCGCGGCTGCGCCAGAAGAGCCGCTGCTCCCACCTCAGCTGATGCCGGAAGAGCCTCACTCCTGGTGGTCCGCCGTGAGCGAGAGGTAGACGTCTTCCAGCGTCGGCCGGCGCACTGAGAGGCCTTCCAGTTCCCGGCCTTCGGCCAGCGCCTCGGCCGTCAACCGGTGCAACAGTTTCGTGGGCTCGCTCGTGCGCATCACGACCTCGTGCCCGTCCCTGCGGTACCGGACTTCGGTCTCGCTCGAGCCGCCGGTCAACTCCGCCGGCGTTCCTTCGCGAATGATCACACCTTCGCGCAGCACGGCCAGGCGGTCGGCTAGTTGTTCCGCTTCGTCGAGGTAGTGAGTCGTCAAGAGGATCGTCTTGCCGAGCGAACGCAGCGAGCGGATCATGTCCCACGCTGCGCGCCGCGCTGCGGGATCGAAACCGGTTGTCGGCTCGTCGAGGAAGACAAGATCCGGGTCGCCGACGAGCGCGACGCCGAGGTCGAGGCGTCGCTTCTGCCCGCCGGACAGCGTCTTCACGCGTGCATCGCGCTTTTCGGCGAGCCCAACGAGCGCGATCACCTCGTCCACGTTGCGTGAGTGTTCGTAATAGCCCGCGAACATCCGATGCGTCTCGGTGACCGTCAGGTTAGGCCAGAGCTGGGACTGCTGCAGGACGACGCCGATGCGCTGGCGGAACGCAGACTTGGCCCGTTCCGGATCGAAGCCGAGAACCTCGACGTCACCGCCGTCCCGTGCGCGGTAACCCTCGAGGATCTCGATCGTCGTCGTCTTGCCCGCGCCGTTCGGGCCGAGCAGGCCGAAGACCTCGCCTTCCTTGATCTCGAAGCTGATCCCGCGCAGAGCCTCGT
>DAINSN010000019.1:0-20836 GCA_036741295.1 Gaiellaceae bacterium | reverse complement strand
CGCACGGCGGCTTCAAGCAGTCCGGCTACGGCAAGGACCTGTCGGCGTACTCGCTGGAGGACTACACGCAGATCAAGCATGTGATGGCGAAGCTTGATTAAGCCTCGACCGCTTCCGCCCGGCGGAACGATCGGCGTCGCTGCCGCGTCCAGTCCATTCGAAGAGCGGTCGGAGATCGACCGCAGCATTCGTTGGTACGAGGAGCGCGGCTATCGCGTCAAGCTTGCCGACGGCGTCTACGCCCGTGATGACTTTGTCGCGGGCGACGCTGCGGCTCGGGCACGCGACGTCAACCAGCTGTTCGCCGACCCGGAGGTCGACGTCGTCCAGCTGCTGCGCGGCGGCTACGGCGCATCGCAGGTTGTCCCCCACCTCGACTACGACACGATCGCCGAGAACCCGAAACCACTCGTCGGGTACTCCGACGTCACGGCTCTCCACGTCGCAATCCGCCAGCGCACTCGCCTAGTCACGTTCTACGGGCCTGGCTTCACCGGGATGGGCAGTCCGAAGCGCGGCGACTGGTCGAAGGAACGCTTCCTGCGGGCCATGACCGGTCCCGAGCCGCTCGGCGAGATACCGCCTCGGCCGGACGATCCGTACATCGGTTCGATCGGCAGCGGCAAGGCCACCGCGCCGCTGGTCGGCGGCTGTCTCTGGCTCCTGCGCGAGACACTCGCGACCCCGTGGGAGGTCGACCTCGACGGCGCGATCCTCTTCTTCGAGGACGTTCACTGCCCGCCGTGGCATGTCGACGGAATGCTGACGCAGCTCCGTAACGCCGGGAAGCTCGAGCGCATCGCAGGCGTCGTGATCGGCGAGATGTACAAGTGCGAGGAGTACCGGCAGCCGGAACCATGGCTGCGCAGCCGGTCGATGGAGGACGTGTTCGAACTTCAGCTCGAACCGCTCGGCGTTCCGATCCTGCACAACCTCCCGCTCGGCCACGGCGACCACCTGTGCACGATTCCACTTGGCGTCACCGCGACCGTCGACGCGGATGCGCGCACGTTGGCGTTTGCAGAATCGGCGCTGGAGGCGCCGACTCGGCGGCGGCGCATCGAGGACGTGCGGGCTCTGCCCGCGCGTCCGTCCTAGGTCGTTACGCCCGAACGATCCCGGCGCGACCCGTTCCCAGCCGCATCCCGATAACGCCTTCCGCGGCCGAGAGGCTCGGTCCGAACCCCGAGACTGCGGCAAGGAAGTGCCGCCGGTCGAGCGCATAGAGCGCGGCCTCGGTCCGGGCCGTCACGGTTGCTGTCCTCGGCACGTCCCTGAGCAGGGCGATCTCGCCGAACGAATCGCCGTGGTCGAGCGATTGCACGAGGTTTCCATCGATGTAAACGTCGAGAGTCCCTTCCTTGATCAGATAGAAGCGGTCGCCCGGCTCGCGTTGCCGGACGATCTCCTCGCCCGCGGGGGCACGCACCTCCTCGAGTGCGCCGGCTAGCTGCTCCAGCGTCGGCCCAGGCAAGGGCGCGAAGATCGGATTGGCACGGAGAAGCTCGAGGCGCTCGACCGGAACCTCCGCAGCCCGGTCGATTGCATTCAGCTGCGGCCACGCAGGAATCACGACCAACGGCAGCAGGGAACCGGCGACGATCAGCGCGCCGCGCGTTCCGAGCCAGTTGAGCAGTAGGGGCGCGGCAATGGCACCGAGGGCAACGGTGAGAAGCAGGACGCTTTCCAGCACGCCGAAGACTCGAGCCAGCACGTCATCCGGCGCCGACCGCTGCAGCAGGGTCATCCCCGAGACGTCGACGATCGTGTTGCCGATGCCGACGACCCCGAGCAGAACGAGCACAAAGACCTGATTCGGCCAGATTGCGACGAGGGCGATGGGAACGCCCCAGATGAAGATCCCCAGGCCGAAGTCCGCGGCTTGCCGCCTCCGGCCGACCAGAGCGGCCGCGGCGAGCGCTCCGAGCAGGCCGCCGACGCCCACTGCTGAGTTGAGGAAACCGACGCCCGCCTGGCCGGTGTCGAGCAACTTGAGCGCGATGACCACGATCAGCACGCTGAGCATCCCGTCCACGAAGGTCTGGGCGGAAAAAAGCCCCACCAGGAGACGCATCCGCCGCTCGCGCGCAATCGTTCGGAAACCGGCGAGCAACTCGTCGAGGACCGAGACCGCCTCGCGCTCAACCTTCGGCTCGGCGCTGGGGTGTATTCCGGCAATGAGGACCGCCGACCAGAGCATGGCCGCACCCGTGACGAGAAAGACGACTCCGGGCCCCGCCGCGGCCAGAAGGAGCCCGCCGATCGCAGGCCCGCCGAAGATTCCGACGCTCTCGATCGTGCTCGCTGCGACGTTCGCGGCCGTGAGCTCCTCGGGCGTCCGGGCCAGCGAAGGGACCAAGGCTGCCTCGGCCGGGCGAAACGCCGTCGCCGCGACGCTGACGAGGCCGGCGAGAACGTAGATCGCGATCGGCGGGGCAGCGGCGAACGCGGCCAGGGCGGCACCTCCAATCAGGACCGCCCGTGCGAGGTCCGAGCCGGCCATGACCCAACGGCGGTCGTAGCGATCGCCGAGGAGTGCGGCGAACGGGGACGCAATGGCCGCGGCGAGCCAGCGGGCCAGCCCGACCACGCCCACGGCCGTAGCGCCGCCCTGCTCGTAGGCGTAGACGACGACAGCGATCCCGTACGCCCAGGTTCCGAGGATCGAGGCCGCCCAGGCAAGCTCGATCCGGCGCAGCGCCTGGTTCCGAAAGACGTCCCGAAAGGCTTGGCCCGACTCAGCCAACTGCCGCAGAAATCCCCGCACGCGGGCACAATGGCATCCCGGCTTGTGTATTTGAAGGGAAGCAGGGAAGATTCGGCCTGACCAGCCCGTCTAGTACCTGAAACCGGCAATCTGCCGAGTACCTTCTAGAAGGAGGAAGTTCATGTCCGAGGATCGCTTCGAGCAGGACGAGCCGAAGGACGAGGAAGTCGACGCTCATCGGAAGCAGCGACTGGCCAACGATGAGACGACCGACACGTCCGACGACGTCGAGGCCCATCGGAAGATGGCGAGGGCCAACGAGGAGCCCGGCTCCGACGATTCAGACGACGTCGAGGCCCACGTCAAGCGCCTCTAGACGACGCTTTCGATCGAATTGACAAGAGCCCGGGACTCCCGGGCTCTTGTCGTTCTAGAGCAGTCTCTCCAGCTCGGCGAGCAGGCGCAGTGCGCTTTCCCGCGAGCCGTCCTCCTCGCCGCCATGCTTCTCGAGCGCTTCCGCGACGCGCGCGAGGACGCCGAGATCGCCGTCGCCGCGCAAGGCGCTCTGGGCGCGGCGGGCCCGCTGGAGCAGATCGAGGGCGATCGCCGCCTGGTTCGCGAACAGCCCGAGCAGCTCCATCTCCGCCAGGGTGAACCTGGCGTCCCGGGGGCGGTCGAGCACCTCGAGTACCCCGAGTGCGTTCTCCTCGTGCAAAAGCGGGACGGCCATGAGCCCCCTCGGGACGAAGCCCGTGCTCTCGGCGGTCTCCCGCGAGAAGCGCGGATCGGCGAGCACGTCCTCGATCACAAGGGGCTGGCGACTGACGAGAACGAACCCGGCGATGCCGGTGCTCGACGGAAAGCGCTTGCCGATCAGGGCCTCCGAGGCCTCGTCGGCGGCAGCCTCGAAAACGAGCTCATCCGTCTCGGTGTCGAGTAACAGGATCGAGGAGGCCTTCGCCTTGAAGATCGCCCGCGCGACGTCCACCACCGACTGGAGCAGCGCGCGGTACTGCGCCTCGGAGCCGAGCACGCCGGCTGCCACCGCCGCCCGGAGCTCGTCGCTCACGTCTCGCCTCCCACATTCGTCGCGGTGAGGTAGAGCACGCTCTTCAGCTGAAACGGGGTCAGCTCGGGATGCTTCGAGAGGATGAGCGCCGCGATGCCTGCGATGTGGGGAGTGGCGAAGCTGTTGCCCGTGCAGACGAGACGCCCGCCGCCGTTCCATGCGACCTCGACGTCGACGCCGCGGGCGAAGAACTCGACCGGAGGGGCCGGGTTGTAGTAGTACGCGTACGGATCCTCCTGCTCGTGGCTCCCCACCGAGATGACGCTCGAGAAGCGCCAGGGATAGCTCTCGACGGGCATGTTGTGGGCGGACGCGACGAGCATCGTGCGACGGAAGTATGCGGTGTCTGCGAGCTCGTGCAAGAGGGACGCGAATTTCTGCTTTGTCGTCGAGAGGCTCATATTGATGACGTCGTATCCCTGCTCGATCGCCCAGCGCAGCCCCTCCAGCAGGACGGCGCCGCTGCCCGTGTAGCCGGCGCCCAGCACCCGCACGCTCACGAGCTCGCAGTCGGGGGCCAGCGAGCGAATCACCCCGGCGCACGCCGTGCCGTGCCCGCAAAGGTCTCCCTCGGTGTCGTTGTCCTCCAGGATCACCTCGTCACCTTGGATCGAGATTGCGACCGACTGCTGCACGTCGCCGACCAGCGGATGGTCCACTTCGATGCCGCTGTCGAGGACGCACACCCGCGCGCCGGCTCCGGTCGCCCCGCCCCACGCCCACTCGCGCGTAATCTCCCCGGGCCATTCCTCCGGGAGGGAGATCCGCTCGGCGGCCTCCGCCGAGAGGCTCCAGGCTGGAAGTTCTTCGCTCACCCCTGCAGCGTACGAGCCACGGCTGCGGGAAGACAAGAGCGCTCGCCGCCGTCTTGTAGACGGAGTGTTTCCGCTCTCGCCTCAGGAGATCGCCCGAACCCGCCACGCGGACCTGCTACGCGAGGCGACCCAGGAGCGACTGGCCGTGAAGATCCGTGAGGGGGCTTCGGATCGGCCCCTGAGCGTGCGAACGGAAGCTCTTCGGTGGAACGCCGTCCTCCGGGGCATCATCGCCCGGGGATCCACGGCTCGCACCGCCTGATCTACTCCCGCACCGCCCGCGCCGCCTCCGCGGCGCGGGCGGCCTCTTCTGCCAGTTTCGCCGCCTCGAGCACGCGCGGATCGCTTGCCGATGCGGTCAGGTTCACTGCCACCAGTTCCGCCGCGGCCCTTGCCGCCGCTGCCGCGAGCAGCGCGGCCGTGACGGCGTCGGCGCGCAACGCCGGGTTGCCGTTCTCGGCCACCGCGATCGCGAGCTGAGCGACATCGCCCGCGGCCCGGACGATCTGCAGGGGAGGCTCGGCCGCCTTCGCATAGGCCTTGCCGAGGGCGAAGTCTCGCCGCTCACCCTGCTCGCCGCCGGTCTCCTCGCGGACTCGAAGCGCGGCTTCGTACTGCTCTGCGTCCGCCTCCGCGAGCGGAGTGGCGCGGTCCCGTAGGCACTCCGCCTGCGCGGCGATGCCCGCTGCCTCCGGCCAGGTCTCGCCAGAGCCGCGGGCCACCTTGGCCAAAAGCCCGGCAGCGATCGCGGTCACGAGCGCTGCAGCCGACCCTCCCCCGGGCGTTCTGCCCTCGGCCGCGATCTCGTCGAGAAATTCCCGCAGCCGCAGGTCGAGCAAGGCCATGCGGGGATTGTGCTCGAAGTGCTACTTGGACTTGAAGCGAACCTTCAGCACTTCGATAACCGCGGGATCGCGCTCGTAGCCTTCAGCCTCGAGCGCAGCCTCGAGATCGGCCACGAGCCGGGCCCTGAAATCAGCGTCGGCCTCGGCACGGGCGACGATCTCGTCGAGCCCGGCCTTGGCCAGCGGCAACTCCTGCGCGGCGCGCACCCAGGCCGCCGGCGCCGGGGGCAGAGCCCGGATCAGGCGTGCAAGGCGCTCTTCGTCGAAAGCGGTCATCGAGGACTAGACGGGGTATCGGGCTGAGTTCTTCCCTCGAGGAGCTCGCGCAGCCGCCCGAGGCACCTGGAAATCCGGCTCGCGATCGTGCCGGCCGGGAGGCCGAGTGCCTCGCCGATGGTCCGATAGCTCTCATCGCGCGCGAAGAAGCGGTCGAGAATCTCCCGGCAGTGCTCGGGCGTGGCGGCCAGGGCCTCGTGAACGGTGAGCGCGTCCTCGAGAATCGTCAAGGTTTCCTCCGATCCGGCGAGCTCGAGCTCCTCGTCCGCGGTCGGGCGCTCACGCGAGGCAGCGCGCAGGCGGTCGATGCACAACCGCCGCGTGAGCTGGGCGAGCCAGGGCCTGACCGCGGCGTCGTCTCGCAGCTTGTCGAGGTGCTCGTACGCGCGCGCGAAAACTTCCTGGAAGACATCATCTGCGTCGGCCTCCGGCAACCGGAACGCCTGGACGGAGATGGCGTAGACGTAACGGGAGAACCGGTCGACGAGCTCGGCCCACGCCTGCTGGTCACCGGACCGGCAGCGCGCGACGAGGTCGCTGTCGCTCAACGTCTGGGCCATGCCCTGGATTCTGACGGGTGGCTACGCCGTCACGCAGCAGGCTGTTGCCCGGCGTCCTTGCCGAGCTGTTTCGACCACCACTCGGATTCGCGGCGATCGAAGTTGTCCTGCAGCTGTGCGACGTACGTGGAGAGGTCGCTTTCGCGGATCGAAAGGGCGGCCTCGAGCTCGGCGCCGGCCTGTTCGCGCTGCTCGAGCCGCTGCTCGCGGACCTCCAACTCGGCTTCCATCTGGGCCTCGCGCAGGTTGAGCGCGGCGTCGCGCTCCTCCAGCTCCTTGGCGCGGCTGGCGAGAACCTTCTCCCGCTCGTCGAGCCCTTTCTCCTTGCCCTCGTAGCGGCTACGCGAGGCGAGGATCGCCTGCTCCGCCTTGTTCAGAGCCGACTCGCGGGAAGACAAATCGTCGTCGCGCTGCTTCAGGCGGCGCTCTGCGAGCTCGTCCACCTCGGGCTTGCGCGCCTCCTCGGCGGCTCGCCGTGCGGTGGCCTCGAGCCGATGGAGCTCTGCTTCGCGGGCGATCAGCTCGGTCTCGCGCGCTTCGATGCTGTCGAGCTTGGCGAGCGCGTCCTTCGCGACCGCATCGCGTTCCGCGGCCTGACGCTCGAGGTCTTGCATGCGAGCAGTGAGGTCGTTTGCCCGAGTGGATAGCTCCAGCTCGCGCTCGTCGAGCTCGCGTGCCCGAGCGGACAGCTGCTCGTCGTCTCGCCCGCTCTCGGCGGAGGCCGCGGCCTCCCGCTTGCTAATGACCTTCTCGCGCGTCTCGAGTTGCACCCTTGCCTGAGTGAACTCACGCTCGGTCGCGGCCAGCTGCGCTTCGCGCTCGGTGACTCTCTTCTCGAGGGCTCGCGCCTGCTCGTCCTTGACCCGCGCCTTCTCCTCGCGCTCCTCGAGTGCGCGCATGAGCTTCGCCTGGCGCACTTCGGTTTCCTCACCTGCCGCCGACACCCGCTCTTCCGCGCCGGCAAGAGCCTTCTCACGCTTGGCGATCTCCGCAAGTTTTTCTTTCAGCTCGGCAGCGGTGGCCGAGCGCTCGTCGTCGCCAACTTTGAGCTCGTGCACTTTCAGCTCGACGAGCTGCTCGCGCTCTGCGAGCCGCGCCTCCAGCTTCGTCAGCTCCTCTTTCGCTTCGAGCAATCCGTCCAGCTCCGCCAGCCGCTCGGTCATCCGGCGCTCGCGGTCGTCGAGCTCGGCTTGGGTCTCTGCCAGCGCCGACGCACGGCGGTCGAGCCCGGCCGCCTGGTCTGCGAGCTGCTGCTCGATCTGCGTATCGCGGCCCGAGGTCTCCACCTGCTCGCTTAAGGACGAGCGCAGCTGCTGCTCGCGCGCGAGCGACGCATTCAGCTCGGCGCGAAGTGCCTCGGCCTCGGTCTCCCCGATGACGGGCGAGGCCGCCGCAATTGCTTCGGCCGGCGACCGAGGTTCTGGCGGCGTTTCGCCCGACTGGAGCTTCGCCCTCAGTCCGGTGCCGAAGCCGCCTTCGGTGCCATGCTCGGCCACTGACACCACCCTCTCCCTAGAACTTGAAGAACGTCGAGAGGTTGAGGAACGCGGGCCCGAGCACGACCAGGAACATCGCCGGGAAGATGAAGATGACCGTCGGGAACAGCATCTTGATCGGTGCCTTCATCGCCTTCTCCTCGGCGAGCAGCTGCCGCTTGAGTCGAGTGTCACCGGACTGAACCTTGAGGATCCGGCCGAGCGAAATGCCCAGCTGGTCAGCCTGGATGATTGCGCGCACGAAGCTAGCCATCTCCTGCGACGAGCTGCGCTCGGCCATCTTCTTGAGCGCCTCGCTCCGGCCCTCGCCGATGCGGATCCCGCCAAGGGCGAGCTCGAACTCTTCGATCAGCGGGCCGTCCATGTGCTCGGTCAGCTTCTGCACCGCGCCGTCGAAGCCGAGCCCGGCCTCGACGCTCACCGAGAGCAGATCGAGCGCGTCCGGGAGCTCAGCTGACACCGCGGCCTGGCGGCCCTTCACGCGGCTGTTCAGATACAGGCCGGGAGCGAGTGCTCCCACCAGGCCAAAGACCAGCGCGAGGAGAGGCACGTACTTGGGCGCCGCCATACTTCCGAGGGCGAGACCGAGGAAGACTCCGCCGACGCCGAGCAGACCCTTGGCGCCGATGATGGTCGTCGGCGACGTCCTCCGCATACCGGCGGCCATCAACTTCTCCGAGACAGCCTCCACCGACATACGCGGGTTGATGCGAAGCACGAGCCGGGCTGCCTTCGCCACGAACGGGTCCAGAGCACGCTCGCGGAAGCGCGGCATCTCTTTTCCGGTGACGGTTCGGAGGCGGCCGTAGTTGGCGGCGCGGTGCACGAGGTTCCGCCGGTTTCGCATCGGCGTAGTGGCGATCTCCGCGAAGAAAAAGACCGCGCCCCCGATAGCTGCAATTGCAAGAGTCAGGATCATTGGCATGTCATCAACCTCGGAAAGAGACGATTTTTTTCAGGATGAGAGAGCCGAACGCCATCATCACGAAGCCGATGAGGATGAGAATGTGACCCGTGTGTGAGTAGTACAACGGATGCATGTATGTCCTGTTCACGAGCGTGATGACTCCGGCCAGGAAGAACGGAATTCCGATGAGCGTGTAGGCCGACATTCGACCCATTGCAGTGAGCGCGCGGATCTTGCGGGCGAACTGCTGCCGCTGGCGCACGGTGTCGGCGACCATGTCGAACAGCGTCGCGAGCGAACCGCCGACCTGTCTCTGGATCGTGACGGCAGTGATTGCAAACTCGAAGTTCTTCGAGGCCATGCGCTCGGCCATCTCGATCAGGGCGTCATCCATCGGCCGGCCGAGGGATGCCTCGGTCAACACGCGCTTGAATTCCTGGTTCGCAGGTGGATGGCCCTCGTCGACAACGGCCTGGAGGCCCTGCTTGAACGAGTGGCCTGCCTTCAGCGAAGCAGCGATCGTGATCAGGAGATCCGGCAGCTCGTCCTCGAAGGCACGTAGCCGTCTGCGCATCTTGAGCCAGACAACGCTGAACGGGATCATTCCGGCTATCACGGTCAGCGCGACGAGGATGATGAGCCCCGTCCCGAAGAGAAACGCGAGCAGTGCCATGAGGACGCCGGCGCCGAGGGTAATCCAGATGAACTCGACCGTTCGGAGCTGGACGTCGGCGCGTTCGAGCATGCGGCTGATCGATCGCCACTGCTTCAGGTGGCCAAGAGCCCTCTCGGTGGCAGCGAAAATGGATGAGAGCGCCTCGTTGCGCTTCTCCTTGCGGTTCTTCTTCGAGCTCCCTTTGCCCTCGCCGGTGTGCCCGACGATTCGGCTGCGCACCCACGAGCCGCGGATGCCTGCCAGGAAGAAGAGACAGCCAAAGAGAATGAGTGTCGCAACGGCGATCGCGACCGCGAGCGGGCCGCCGGGCCCGTAGGCGTTCTTCGGAAGGAGCTTCGAGGGGGCGGGAGCAACTGTCGCGTTACCCGCGGGAATCGCGGCGAGCTGCGTGGTGGAGCCCTCGCCCACGATCGACGCGGTGAGCCGGATGTGGTCCCCGGGCCGCGCGGCCGTGACGTACTGGATTCGCCAGGTTTTCTTCAGCGCGTCGGCGATCGACTTGTAGACGCCTGCCAGAGCAGAGGTCGAGGCGGCGCCGTAGTACTGGCCGCCGGTCGAGCTCGCGAGCTGCTCGAGCGGATCGGAGGTGAACCCCTCACCTTCGATCCCGATCGCGTAGATCAGAGCGTTCGCCTCGCGGGCCGCCTTGATCGCGGTCGTCAGCGAGCCGCTGCTCGCGTTGTCGGCCCCGTCGCTGAGCACGATGATCACGCGTCCCGGTAGCGGGTTCCCCTTGAGCTGGTTGGCCGCCGCGATGACGGCGTCGTACAGCGCGGTTCCCTTGACCGAATCGGTCGTCATGCGCCCGAGCGGGAGATCCGCGTCGCGCTTCACGGTGGAGAACGGCGACAGTGTCGCCACCTTTGATCCGAAGGCAATGACGGAGAGCTCGTCGGCGGCCTGCTTAGCCGCCACGAACGCGCGCGCACCGGCGGAAGCGTCGGCTAGCGGCTTGCCCCGCATCGACTGCGAGCGGTCGATCAGGGTCGCGATCGCCTTGACACTCCCGAGGTTTTGCGCCTGGAAGCCTGCGACTGGGGTGCCGTTCTCCCACAGAGCAGGCTTGCCACCGCCGGTCAGCGTATAGATCGACGCGTGGATGGTCGGATAAGCGGTCGCGTCGACCCCTCGAAGCTGCACAGCCGCAGCTGCGGCGGCCGGGAGTGCGAGGATGATGAACGCGAGCCCGGCGACTGCGAGCCGGAATCGGCTCATTGAAATGCTCCCTTGAACTTCGAGGCCTGGTGGCCCTGGCCGACGGCCGGAGTGTCCGTGTCGTCGTCCTTGCTGAAGAAGCTCGGCTGGAGCGTGACGCCGTTGGCCGCCATCTTGTCGAGGAAGTTCGGCTTCAGGCCGCTGCACGCGAGAGGCGTGAGCAACCGCACGCCGACGCCGCCTGTGGCCGTCTGCTCGTCCGGTGGCTTGGCGTGGAAGATGTCTTGCAACGTGATCACCTCGGACTCCATCCGGAGGACCTCCGTGACGTGCGAGATCCGGCGGGAGCCGTCGACGAGACGCGTGATCTGAACGAGCAGGTCGAATGCGCTCGACACCTGCTCGCGGATCGCCCGCAGGGGAAGCTCAACGCCGGCGGTCAGCACGAGAGTCTCGAGACGAGAGAGCGCGTCGCGCGGGGAGTTCGCATGGATGGTCGTCAGCGATCCTTCGTGGCCCGTGTTCATCGCCTGGAGCATGTCCAGGGTCTCAGGGCCGCGGACCTCGCCGACGATGATCCGGTCCGGGCGCATGCGCAGTGCGTTGCGGACGAGCTCGCGGATCCGAACCTCGCCCTGGCCTTCGATGTTCGGCGGACGGGACTCGAGCGTGATGACGTGCTCCTGCTGGAGCTGGAGCTCCGCCGCATCCTCGATCGTGACGATGCGCTCGTCACCGGGGATGAACGCAGACATGGCATTCAGCGTGGTCGTCTTACCGGTGCCGGTACCGCCGGAGATCAGCACGTTCAGCTTGCCCTTGACGCAGGCGGCGAGGAACTGCGCGGCCTTGGGCGAGATCGAGCCGAACGAGATCAGGTCGTTCATCGTGTACGGGTCGCGCGCGAACTTCCGGATCGTCAGCGTCGGGCCCTTGAGGGCAAGCGGCGGAATAATCGCGTTGACACGCGAGCCGTCGGGGAGACGTGCGTCAACCATCGGCGAAGCCTCGTCCACGCGCCTGCCGATCTGGGAGACGATCTTGTCGATGATGCGCAGCAGGTGCGAGTTGTCGGCGAAAGAGGCCTGCACGCGCTCGAGCTTGCCCAGCCGCTCGACGTAGATCTGGTCGAATGCGTTGACCATGACTTCCGTGACGGAGTCGTCACGGAGGAAGTTCTCCAGCGGCCCGTAGCCGAGGATGTCGTCCGTGATCTCGCGGATGATCTGACGGCGCTCCTCCCGCGTCAGCGGCGTGCGGTCAAGCACGAGCTGCTCCGTGACCGCCCGTGTGACGCGTTCGCCGAGGTCGCCCGACCCCGTCGACTCGCGCTTGAAGAGCTCCGCACCCAGCGTGGCGATGCACGCATGGTGGATGCGGGTCTTCAGCTCGGCATACGGGTCGTGCGTCGCAGACGGGGACGACGTTTCATGGTTCTGCCCGCCGGTGAGCAGCTCCGCGGTTGCGGAAGAGCTCCCGTTGGAGGTTTTGAGGCGGTCGTGGAGGCCCATGGGTTACGACCTCGCGAGCGCGGGAAGGAGACGACGCTTCTTGCCCTCTGCCTTTTGTGCCGGGAAGAGCTCCTTCGCCATTGCCTTGATCGCCTTCGACACGTCCGCGCCTTCTTCGGCGAGCACGACGGGGTTGCCGCGGTTGACCGACAGCGGAACTGCACGGTCGGACGGCACCTCGAAGCGCACCTTCATCCCCAGCGCGCCCTCCACCTCGTTCGGCTTCATGCCGACCTTGGAGTTGGAGCGGTTGAGGACGATGCGGACGCGCTGCTTCGGGAACGAGAGCAGGTCCAGCGTCTGCAGCGCCAGGCGCAGGTTCTTCAGTGTCGGCACGTCGAGCGAGCAGAGCAGCAGCAGCTCGTCCGTGCGATCGAGGGTCGCCAGCATCGGCCCGTGGAAGAACGGCGATGTGTCGACCACGATGACGTCGAACGCCTCGCGGGCCACCTCGAGCAGGCGGCCGAGCTTGGCCTCCGTCACGAGCTCTGCATCCTCGGGACGAAGCGGAGCCGGCAGCACTTCGAGCCCACACGCGTGCTTGGTCGTGTAACCGGCCAGCTTCTCCGCGTCGAGCTCGCCCGGGGCAACGACCAGGTCATAGATCGTCTTCTCAGGCTCGATGCCCAGCATGATCGCGGCGTCGCCGAACTGCAGATCGAGGTCGAGGAGCAGCGTCTTGCGCCCCTCGAACTTCGCGCAGGCGGCGGCGAGGTTGGTGGCTGTGACCGTCTTGCCGGTCCCACCCTTCGGCGAGAAGACCGTCACGATCTTGCCGTGCCGGCCAGAGCCGGTGTCGTGATGCCGGCGCGTCGTGTGCGTCGCCTTGCGGATTGCGAAGACGATGTTCTCGACGAGCTGCGGCAGAAGCAGAACGTCCGCGACGTCAGCATCAAGAGCCTGCTCGAGCAGCCCTGAAGAGCCGCCCGATGCGAGGAGGATGATGGGGGCACGGGTGTGCTCCCGGATCGCTGCCAGCTCGTCCGCGGGCAGTGACGCAGCTCGCGTTGCGTGGAGGATCGCGTCCAGGTGCCCGCCCGCCAACGCCGCAGCACCGTCGGCGGCGTTGGTGCTCGCCCCGACCAGTTCGATCTCGGGATGGCTGGCCAGCGAGTCGCGGAGCTTGTCGAACCCTTCACAGGATCCGGTGGCGTAAACCCGCACGCGCTCGCGCGTGGTTGTCTCAGTAGCGGTGCTCATTACGGCCTCCTTCCGGGTCCGTCGAAGAACATGGTGGCGACTTCCTGAATCGTGTTACCGCTGTCGACCGAGTTCGCCGGGGGCCGAAGCGTGAGATGCCAGTCGCCGTTCTTCTCGATCCAGAACTCCTTCTGCACCTGGACGTCGGTGAGGCGAAGCTGGACGTTCTGCGACTTGTCGCCACCAGAGGTGACGGTTGACCCGCCAGAGCCGCCGATCGGTGCACGCAAGACGAGGATGTTCCGCAAAATCACACGAGTGACGGCGTGGTCCACTCCGGTGCTGCCTTGCGACTTGACGGTCCAGTTGCCGACCACGTCGACGTGATCGCCTTCCTTCAGCGTGCCGGCGAGGAGCTGGTTCGGATCACCCGCGAGCTCGTACGCCCGCTGAGTGCCCTTGATCTGAGACCGGATGCCCTGCTCCGTAGGCGGAGCGAAGCGTCGCGTGCTCACCTGCTCGCCCTCGTAGACGTCCTGGGTGGCGACGTACTGCGAGAGCTGGTCCGGAGACGAGATTGCTCCCGCGACAACTGCCTTGCGGGGCACGGTCTGCTCCTTGAGCATCTTCTGATCGACAACGTCCGCGCCAGAAGTACCTGCCGGGATGTCGCGCGCAGCGACGAGGACCGTCACTTTGCCTTCCCCGCGCTGCACGTGGCGCTTGTAGTTGACGACGTATGCGCTCGTCAGGATGGCGGCAAGTGCGGCCAGCGCGACGGCGATCCCGATATTCTTGGCGCGATAATTCATAGTCCTTTCTCTTTTCGTTAGAAGGGCCTGAGGACTTGAGCTATTCGATGAGTTGAATCGACTTCACGCCCCAGGTACTTGAGGGTCCCGAAGCGCCGCCGCCGCTTCCGGCGAGGATTCCCTGGGCGATGAACTCGGTGAAACTGCCGTTCAGCGTGGCGTTGTTGCCCGTCACCGTGAACGCGGTGAGGCGGAAGCCGATCCATCCGATGATGTCGTACTCGGCGTTCGAACCGGTGTCTTTGAGTGTCTTGAAGACCGGAAACAACAAGACGCTCCCGACGCGGGCGCTCAGCGCATCTTGGATGTTCGACGAGCTAAATTTCGCCCCTGGATCGGAGTTGTACGCACCGAGTCCCAGATATTTGTCGAAACCCTTGAGGATCCAATCTGCCTCCGTGCTCGAGCCCGGGGTCCCGGTGCCGCCGTCGAGATTGAGCATCCCGAAAGCGCCGGGCGCGCCCATCTTGTCGTAGGGGAGCGTCGTCGGAACCCCAAAGGTGGGGACTGTCTTGCCGTCACAGTTCTGGATCAGGTCCTGCCCGCAATACACGACCATCGGAGCGACGTACCTCGCTTGTGCGGGCGGCCCGACACGGACCTTGGCGCGTGCATCGATGTCGGCGCTCGCGATGCCCAGGACGCCGCTGAAGAAGCCCGGGTCCGTCTTCCTGGCACGGACGCTGATCGTGTCGTTCGGCAGCACAGTCGAGCTGACGGTGATGTTCGCGCTCGCCACGTCTCCGCCGTTCTGGTTGGCATAGCTCATTGCCATCGTCTGGGCGCCGCTCGGATCGTCCGGGAGCTGCTGTGCACCGGCGAGGGCTGCGGCGTCGGCCGTTCCCTGGAGCCGGCGCTTCGTGTGGAACCAGTTTCCGACGTCGAGTACGAGCGCCGCCATGCCCAGGATCACGACGAGGGAAAGGGTCATCAGGACGATTGCCTGGCCGCGTTCGTCTCTGCGGACGAAGCTCATTCGACTCGCTCCTTCATGGTTGTGTTGAGCTGTCCGCTCGCGACAACCCAGCCCAGTAGGCTGATGTCGTAGGGATAGGTGGCCTGAACGGTGACGTCCGACCCGATCGACCACGACGAGGAGCAACTAAGCTTGAAATCTGTTCCCGGATTTTTGAGATTCGATCCGGCGGCGTAACCGGTCGCCTCGCAATCTCCCTTGGGATCGGAGGCGTTGCGCGACACGGCGCCCTTGCGCGATGCGGCACGTGCTGCATCTGTAAGCGTGACGTAGTTGTTGAAGATGATCCCGAATTGAATGATGCCGAAGAGCAACACGAGCAGGATCGGCAGGACGAAGGCGAACTCCGTCATCGTCTGTCCTCGCTCGTTCTTGATTGTGTTCTTCAGGTGCATTTCGGCTCCCACTTCGGAAAGTTCACGGGGCCCTCGCCGTGAGGAGAGGGCCCCGCTACATGCCTGGGGCGGCTAAGTGAATAGCCGCACCAAGCTGGTCACTGCATTCGCACCGTTCTCCGAGAAACGGGTGAAGGCGAGGATCGAGCTCCCGCTGATCACCGTGAGCGTGACCGTCTTGTCAGGCTTCGCCTGAGCATGCTCACGCGAGAGAAACGTGAGGAACTCATTGATTCGATGCCTGTTGTGGTACTTCACGGTCAAACTCCTTCCTCGGTTACGTCTGCGAACTACAGGTTGCTGCGAACTGAATCGATTGCGCCGGAGATGGACGTGGAGAGCAAGCCGAGCGCCACGACAACGCCGATCGCGATCACTGCCAGGACGACGCCGTACTCGGCCATCGTCTGACCCTCCTCGACGGCATAGCGTGCGCGGAGGTAATGGACCAGATCCTTGAACGACATGGATTCACCCCCCTTCGCAAGTTCGAGCGCGCGCTGGCGCGCAGTGCAAAGTGGTTGAGTGGATGTGGAATCGACTCGAAGTCGGTTAGAACTGCGTGACAAGCTGGTGCGTCCTTTCTCTCTTAGGCGCGCCGCTTCGCCTTCCGGTCAATCTCGCCGAGTTCATCGTCCTTGCGACCGTCCAACGCGTATCCCCCACGCGGGTGATCCACCGCCACATTCCCCTATGTGAGGGAGTTGGCTGGGCCCGGCTGGGATCGATAGTCAAAAAACCGTAAGCGGCTGCGGAACAACGCAGAGATTCCGCGCCCGAAGTGGCGGCCAGGGCGCTTTACCGAAGGAGCAATGGCAATGCCACGACGGTTCATTCGTAAGAACAACTGGGAGTTCGGCGGTCAGTCGGCTCCCGAAGAGGGCGAGTCCGGCGAGCCCAAGTCGAAGAAGCGTCGGCTCGCCACTACGCTCGTTTTCACCACGCTCTTCTTCGCGGGCGCGTCACTTGCCGCTGTTGCAGGCAACCAGCTCAGTCCTATGAATCCTCTGAGTGGGGAAGACAGCCAGCAGCTCGCCAGCGACACGACCACGACGACCACGACTAGCGACGCCGGGACTCCGGCGGCGACCGGCGATGCATCAGCGGTCGCGGCTGCACCGGCCGATACGAGCTCCGACGCCACGGCGTCAGCGGACGCAACCGCCGCTTCCGCCGACCAAAGCGTCGACCAGCTGGCGGCAGACCCAACGCCGCCCGCGAACCCCACGGCGGTCTCGACGCCTGACGCGTCGGCGACTCTCGCGGGCACAACTGGGCCGAAGCTGTCGGCAAAGGCGGCGGCGAAGGCCGCCCGGGGTTGGAAGAAGACCAAGCTGCGCACGATCCTCATCCCGAAGCTGAAGCCGGCACCGGCCCCCGAGATCGAGGGCCCGGCCAACGCAGCGACGATCTGGCTCAACTCGCAGCTCCCGGATCCGACCCCGCCTGCGCTTCGGCTCTCGCCGAAGTTCGCCTTGAACCTGAAGGCGACGGCAAAGGGCGCCGGTCTGGACTGGGCGACGATGCTCGGCATCCTCCGCGCGCGCGGCGCGACCGGCCACACTCCGGCCGACCGCACCACGCTCCGGAAGCTCGCCTTGCGGCTCGCGTCCTACGGCCCCACCAAGGGTGCCTGGGCACGGATCGTCTCGTACTCCGGCGACACCAGCTTCGCGGACAGGGCTGCTGCACTCGCCCATTACGACCGCGCCGTTGGGCTGACGGGCCTCGTTAAAGGCCTCGAGGCGGCGAAGACGTCGATTGCAACAAGGCTGCTGACGGATCCGAACGTCTCGATCTACGAGGGCGGCCGGAACGACATCGTGCAGAACAAGGTCGACGTTCGTGTCCTGACCGTCATCGCGTACCTGCGCGAGACCTTCGGTCAGGTGACCGTGACGTCACTGATCTCCGGCCACCGGCTGTACGCTCGGCCCGGAGTGATCTCGGCGCACGTGTCCGGCCACGCCCTGGACATCGCAGGGCTCGGCGACACCCCGATCCAGGGCCATCAGGAGCCCGGCGGGATCACCGAGCGCGCCGTTCGTGAGATCCTGTTCCTACCGGCGGAAGTCATGCCGCGGCAGGTCATCTCGCTGCTCGGCATGGGCGGACCGTCGTTCCCGATGGCCGACCACTACAACCACATCCATATCGGGTTCTAGTGGCGCAAGTCGCGATTCGTCGCGAAGACGGAAGCATTGTGTGTGAGCGCTGTGTCCTGGGGGACACGGCGCTCACGCGCATGAAGGGACTGCTTGGCCGCCGTGACTTGCCGAGCGACGAGGGCATTCTCCTGAAACCCGCCTCGTCCGTGCACATGGCGTTCATGCGCTTTCCGATCGACGCCGTGTTCCTCGATCGCGACCTGCGTGTGGTCAAGATCGCGGCCGACCTTCAGCCCTGGCGAGTCGCCGGAAGCCGCGGCGCCAAGGCCGTCCTGGAGATCTCGGCCGGCGAGGCAAGCCGGCGCGGGCTTACGGTCGGCGACCGCCTGGTCGCCGGCTAGGCGCCTTCGCGGACGTCGCCTGCGACAGGAGCCATTCGGTCCTGATCTCGCGGGATCGGTTCTCGAGATCCCCGAGCAGGCTCCGTACCTGGTCGAGCTGCGGCCGCAGCCTTTCGACTCGGCGCAATTCCGAGGCGATCTGAGCGAGGGAGCTGGCGGGATTCGCATTCAGCCGGCGCAGCCGGCGCTCGCTCGATTGGAGCTGCCCACTGACTGCGCGCTGCCACCCTTCGGCTTGTTCCTTCAGGGTGCGCAGCTCGGTCTCCGTCGCGGGCCGGCGGTCCAGCACCTCGCGCAGTCGTTTGATCAGGGCGAAGTCGAGAGGCTCGGGCATGGACGGCTCCGGACACCCTTTCAAATGCGGGCCGGAAGCGCCCTGAGGAGGCGGGCTCGGGTTAAGTCGGAGGCGGTTTGCGCCGATGCGAGAGAGAGCCGCCGTGGATGCCGCCACACCACTTCTGGTCACCTCTGAGACCTCGGCCACCCTGGCCTGGGCTCGTCGCAATGCGCAAACGGTCACCGCGCTCGCGCTCTACGGGGTCGCCCTGGGTTTCGCACTCGCATTGGAATTCATCCAGGACACCTGGCTCGCGATCGCAGGGGGCCGGGACATCGCCAACCACGGGCTTCCATGGCACGAGCGACTGACCGTTGCCGCACACGGACAGCCGTGGGTCGACCAGCAGTGGCTGGGAAAGCTCTTCTTGTACTTCACGGCGAACACGGGCGGCGTTCGTCTGCTCGCGTTCGTGCACATCGCGATCATGCTCGCAGCGCTCCTTGCGGCGATCATCATCGCACGCCGTCGCGGCGCCTCGGACGCGGCCGTCTTCTGGGTCGTGATCGCGGTTCTGCCCAGCGCGCCGTGGGGCTGGCAGCTGAGATCGCAGATTCTTGCCTATCCCCTCTTCGTCGCGGTCCTCGCCATCGTGACGTCGGAACGACTCAAGCCCTCGACTCGAGTCTTGGCCTGCACCCCCCTCCTCGTTCTCTGGGCGAACGTGCACGGTTCCGTCACGCTCGGCGCAGTCCTCGTCGCCGCGGTGGGTGCGATCGGCGTCTGGCGCGTGGTCCAGGAAGGCGCAACAGGCCGGCGCCTGCTCGCCGCCGTTGCGACATTCCTGCTACCGCTCGGCTGCCTGTTCGCGTCTCCCTATGGCTTCCATCTCCTTCGCTACTACCAGAAGCTCCTCGCGAATCCCCTGATGTCGCAGTACGTCGACGAATGGCGCGCGCCGACGTTCCGGACTGCCTTGATCTTCTTCGCCCTCGTTGCGGTGGTGCTCTGGCTCGTCGCACGTCACGGCCGGATCCTGACGCCGATGGAACGCTTCGCACTGCTACTGACCACCGTCGCCGGGTTCACGACGATTCGTGGGATCGTGTGGTTTGGGCTCGTGGCGATCATGGTCGTCCCGAAGCTCGTCGACAAGAGTCTGAACCGAAGAGAAGAGCGAGTGAGCTCACCTCTGCTCGTGGGACTTGCGGCGCTCTGCGTCGGTGTCGCGCTCCTCGTGCTCGGCACGCGGCTTGCGCAGTTGCCGCACGCGCTCGCCGCCAGCCATCCTGATCGAGCGGCGCGGATCGTCGGCACGCTGGCACGCGAGAATCCAAGCTTCACGGTCTTTGCAAGTGAGCGTTACGCCGACTGGCTGCTGTGGAAAGAGCCACTGCTGTCCGGCAGGCTCGTGTACGACATCCGCTTCGAGCTCTTCGACAGCAAGCGCTTCGCTCAGCTGGCGGACTTCCACGTCCAGGGAGAGAGACGCGACGAGATCGCCGCCGGTGCGCGGCTGCTCGTGCTGGACGCTCGCGCCGACGCACTGGCTGCCCGAAACTTTGCGAGAGACCCAGGTACAAAGGTCCTCTACCGAGACGACTACGTCGTCGTGATCGAGAGACCCTCGTCCTGATCGAGACCCGCGTCGCCGAGACGCTCCCGGTCGACCGCCGCTGGCGTGCCGTGTCCCTCCTGGAGGCAAACGGTCTCGTCGTTGCCGCAGTCGCAGTCGTCGGGCTGTTCACGCTCGTCTTGCTGCGCGCCGAGCTGATCGGAGACACGTGGATGATGCTCGTCTCCGGCCGCGAGGTCGCGCAGCACGGCCTCCCGCATCACGACACGCTCTTTCTCTGGACACACGGCCGCCCGTGGGTCGACCAGCAGTGGCTCGCACAGCTCGGGTACTACGGCCTCTACGTCGCAGGCGGCGTTCGGCTCGTGTTGATCGCCAACACCTTCTTCGTCGTCGCTGCCGCCGCGACCGCGTTCACGTTCGCGCGGCTGCGCGGAGCATCCCCCCGGGCGATCCTCCTGATCGCCATGTTGCTTCCGTTGATTGCGCCGTGGGCGCTGCAGGTGCGCGCACAGGCGCCGGCCCAGCTGCTCTTCGTCGCGACATTCGGCCTGCTCACGCTCCGGAGTCCCGTCACCTGGACGCGCGTAGGGCTCGTCCTCGCCTTGCTCGTCGTCTGGGCAAACGTCCACGGCACGGTCGTCATGGGTGCGGCACTCGCGATGCTGTGCGGCCTCTTCGCCACAATGCATGCGACACGAGCAAGTCGCCGGCCCGCGCTCGCACTCCTCTGCCTGAGCCCGTTGTGCGTGTTCGCCTCGCCCTACGGATTCGCGCTCGCCCGCTACTACCGCGAGTTGCTCACGAACCCGCTGCTGCCGAAGTTCATCGCCGAATGGAAGTGGAGCGCCCCCGGTGTGTTGACCGCGGTGTTCTACGCAGTTCTGGTGGGCGGACTGTGGCTGTTCGCCAAGCACGGCAGGAAGGTCGCGGCGTACGACAAGGTCGCGCTCGCACTGCTCGCAGTCAGTGCCGTGCTGGCTCTCCGCAGCATCATCTGGTTCGGGCTCGCCGCCGTGATCGTGCTGACGCCGCTCGTCGATGACGCAATCGGAGCGACGCGGTCGCTGACCGGCAGGACACCTGCTCGCGCCGGAGTCGCTGTCGGAGTAGCGGCACTCGTTGTCGCGGTCG
>DAINSN010000018.1:10515-20905 GCA_036741295.1 Gaiellaceae bacterium | reverse complement strand
GTGATCCCACCCGACTGCGCGGCAATGCCGCCGTCGGGGCGCACGAGCGCCCACTTCACCGACGCCGAGCCACTCGTCCCGGCGGGACCGGCTGGGCCGGCAGGGCCTGCCGGGCCGACGGCACCTGCAAGACCGGCCGGACCGCGTGGGATCTGACCTGCCTTGAAGTCGCGCGCGAGGAGTGAGCGATCCTTCACCTGAATGCTCGTGACGCTGTTGCGCGGCAGCGCCTGGCTCGCCGCGTAGCCGGTCCCGCCGAGTGTCAGCAGCAGTGCCAGGCAGCCGATCACCATCGCGGGCGACGGCCTGAACCTCTTGATCAGTCGCATCTGGTTCCCCTTTGTCGTTGTCAGGACGATTCCGAGGTTCCTACCCTAGGAAAGGGCTCTTTAGAGCCGTGTAAAGCCGGCCAAGAGCGGCGAGGCAAAGCCCGCTCTTTGCGAGCTAACAAGGCTTAATCCGGCCTTAACGGAGCGCAACCTGGCCTTAAGCGCGCCCCCGGTAGAAACGAGAGGTGCATCGCACCCTCCACCTCCAGAGCCGCGCCGCCGGGCTCTTCGCCGCCGCTCTGCTGGGCGGCGGTGTTGCGCTCGGCGGCGCGGCCGCGTTGGGGAAGCTGGGTGAGCACACGACGGTCATCCGCCAGGAAGCGGTCCCCAGCTCGTCGGCCCCGGTGGTCTTCCAACACGGCAAGGGGATGTCGATCAACGAGATCTACCGCGCATCGGCGCCGGCTGTGGTGCACATCGAAACGACGTCGCGCGTCCAGCAGCCTTCCGACTTCTTCGGGAACCCGTTCGGAACGACTCAGACGCAGCGCGCGCTCGGTTCCGGCTTCGTCATCGACAAGGCCGGCCACATCGTCACGAACTACCACGTCGTCCGCGGTGCGAACTCGATTCAGGTGAGCTTCTCGAACAACGAGCATTTCAAGGCGAAGGTGGTCGGAGTCGACCCGTCGACCGACAGCGCCGTGTTGCAGGTCAAGGTCAAGTCGCGTGCCCTGAAGTCGCTGCCGCTCGGGAACTCCGATTCCGTGCGTGTCGGCGACCAGGTGATCGCGATCGGTAACCCCTTCGGCCTCGACCGCTCCGTCACCGCCGGCATCGTGAGTGCCGTGCAGCGCCGGATCGAGGCGCCCAACCAACTCTCGATCTCACACGTCATCCAAACCGACGCCGCGCTCAATCACGGCAACTCGGGTGGCCCGCTGCTGAACGCGCAGGGTCAGGTGATCGGCGTCAATGCGCAGATCGAGACCGGGGGTCAGAGCCAGGGCAACGTCGGCATCGGGTTTGCGATCCCGATCAACACCATCAAGGACGTCGTTGCCGAGCTGATCAAGCACGGCAAGGTCGAGCATCCGTTCCTCGGCATCGAAGGCAAGACGCTGCAACCGAACATCGGGCGACTGTTCCATCTGCAGGTCACGAGCGGCGTGCTCGTCGCGTCGGTGCGGCCCGGCACGGGTGCTGCGAAGGCCGGCCTGAAGCCCGCGACGAGTCAGGTGACCGTCGAGGGGGAGAGCTGGCCGGCAGGCGGTGACGTGATCGTCAAGGTGGACGGCCAGCCGGTGCCGTCCATCGAGCGCCTCGTCGATCTGATCGCAGCGAAGAAGCCGGGCGACAAGATCGATCTCGAGGTCGTCCGCGGGACAAACCGGATCCACCTCAACGTGAAACTCGGGCGGCAGCCGTGACTCTCCTAGTTCGCCGCCCTGACTGGCCCCGTACCCCTGGGGGCCTGCTTCCGCCGGAGCCGTAGGCCAGCACGGCGCGCGGAAGCACCGAGCGAGAGGCCCACACGCCTGCCTGGGCCTCTCGCTTTCTTTTCCTTCAATGCCGTGCCAGGGTTCAGCCTGGCTCGGCCGTACATCTCACACAAGGACCAGCGCCTTCTCAGCTGCAGCTTTCAGGCCCTCGCTGTAGCTCGGATAGACGTGGTGCATGAACGCCAGGTCTTCTACCGTGACACCGAGCGTCAGTGCGGGAGTGATGCTGCCCACGATGTCGCTTGCCGCGCGCGAGACGACGTGGACGCCGAGCACACGGCGAGTCCCGCGATCGAAAACGATCTTGTAGAGACCGTGCTTCGCACGCGTGTACTGCGCACGGGTGACCGCCGGCAACGGATGCGTGACGATGCCGACGTCGTGGCCCTGCTGCTCGGCCTCCGCCTCGGTCAGCCCGACGCCGCCCAGCTCGGGATCCGTGAAGATCGCAGTCGGGAGCACCGAGTAGTCCGCGCGCCGGGAGCCGTCGCCGAACATGTCGTCGATTGCGATGCGCGCTTGGTATTGCGCGATCGGCGTCAGCATCGGGCCGGCCGCGACGTCACCGGCCGCCCAGATGCCGTCGACATTCGTGCGCTGGCGGTCGTCGACCGCGATGCCGCCGCGACCGATCTTCAGGCCGATCTTGTCGGGCTCGAGCTCCTCGACGTTCGGCGCGCGGCCCGAAGCAAGCAACACGTGCGACACATGAACGGCACGGCCGCCGACCGTTGCCTCGATCACGCCCCCGCTCCGTGTGAATGAGTCGACGCCGCTGTTCAGCACGACCTCGATCCCTTCGTCCTCCAGCGCGGCTTGCAGTTCGCCGGCCGCGTCCGCGTCTGCGCGTGCTGCGATCTGCGGTCCGGTGTTCACGATCGTCACGCGCGAACCGAAGCGGGCGAAGATCTGTGCGAACTCGAGCCCGACGGGTCCCGCTCCGACGACGAGCAGAGACTCCGGGACCTCTTCGAGCTCGAGCGCGCTGACATGGTCGATCCACTCGATGGCCTCGATGCCTGGGATCGGTGGAACCGCCGTCCGGCTGCCCGTTGCAATCAGGAGCCTGTCGCCGCTCAGCTGCTGCTCGCCGACCCGAACCGTCCGTGCGTCCACGAAGGTCGCGGTCCCGGGCACGACGCCGTAGCCGGTTTCCTTGAGGACCTGCACCCAGCTCTGCTGGTCGCGGCGAAGGGAATCCTTCCACGTCCGCGTTCGCGCCAGCTCGATCATCGGCTCCGGGAGATCGACGCCGCGCTCCGCCGCATGGTGGCGCACGTCGTGCATCAGCTCGGCCGCGACGACGTAGGCCTTCGTCGGGCGGCAGGCGACGTTGGGACAGGAACCGCCCCACAGCCGGTGCTCGATCAACGCGACGCGCGCGCCGTGCTCTCGCGCTGCTTTTCCTGCGCCATCCCGTGCCGCCGAGCCGGAGCCCAGGACGATCAGGTCGTAGCTCTCGGCGTTCATTGAACCTCCTCTAGGAACTGCATCCGTAACAGTCGCGCGGGCTTGCTGGTCTATTACAAGGGCATGATGGGGCTCACCGAAAGGAGAACGCATGCCGATCGTCTCACGAGGCTTCAAAGGTCGAAGGCGTGACGACGCGCCGCGCGACCGCGTTCCGCCCGGCCAGTACGTCACGGACGACTTTCCAGTGCTCTCGGCCGGCCCGACACCGCACACGCCGCTGGACGCGTGGGACTTCACGATCGTCGGCGAGGTCGATGAGCTGCACCGCTGGACTTGGGACGAGTTTCGCGCATTGCCGAGCGAGACGATCACCGTCGACATCAGCTGCGTGACGAAGTGGACGAAGCTCGACATGGTCTGGGAGGGCGTCCCGGTGGCTGCGCTGCTGGACGGCATCGAGACGTCAGCCGAGTACGTGACAGCTTTCTGCGACGGCGGCTACACGACCAACCTGCCCCTGGCCGATCTCACCGGCGGCAAGGCGTGGGTCGCCTTTGGTTACGACGGTGAGCCGCTCGAGCCGGAGCACGGCGGGCCTGCGCGGCTGCTCGTCCCGCATCTCTACTTCTGGAAGAGCGCCAAGTGGGTGCGCGGGCTCCGCCTCACCGAGACCGACGAGCCCGGCTTCTGGGAATCGAACGGCTACCACGTCTACGGAGACCCTTGGAAGGAACAGCGGTACTGGGGCGACTGAACTGGCACGTCGCCGAGGTGACGGACGTGCGGCCCGAGACCGATCGGGTCAGGACACTGGCCCTCGACGTCGCGGGCTGGCCCGGTCACCGGGCCGGCCAGCATGTCGACGTCCGTCTGACCGCTGACGACGGGTATCAGGCCCAGCGGAGCTACTCGATTGCCTCTGCAGCCGACGGCGCGCGTGTGGAATTGACCGTCGAGCGGATCGACGACGGCGAGGTCTCGCCGTATCTGACCGAGGAGGCGCGGGCGGGAGACCGGTTCGAGTTGCGCGGGCCCGTCGGCGGCTACTTCGTCTGGGATCCGAATCCGGCCGGAGCCGTACTGCTCGTCGGAGCCGGATCCGGCGTGGTCCCGCTGATGGCAATGGTTCGGCAGCGCGTTGCGAACGGAGATGCGGTTCGCACGTGCCTGCTCTACTCGGCGAGGTCATGGGAGGACGTCATCTATCGCGATGAGCTCGAACGGCACGGCCAGGGCGGAGACGGCTTCGAGATCGTGTACACGCTCACGCGCGAGCAGCCGCCTGACTGGAACGGCTACGGCAGGAGGGTCGACCGGGAGCTACTCGCGGACGTCGCCCCCGAGGAGCTTGCGTTGACGTTCGTGTGTGGCCCGACTCCGTTCGTCGAGGCGGTGGCGGAGGCGCTCGTGGGGCTTGGACACGAGCCGTCGCGGATCAAGACCGAGCGTTTCGGCCCGACAGGAGGATGAGATGGACGCACTGAGGCTCGACGGGAATGCGGCGGCAGGGCTGCTCCGCGAGGTGTTCACGGTCGAAGTGACGACGGCCGTCGGAACCTGCGACGGCTGCGGTGCGGTCGAGGCGGTGGGCGCGGTCCACGTCTACCAAGCGGCCGGAACCGTTCTGCGCTGCCCACACTGCGAGGCCGTCGTGATGAAGGTCGTCACGGACGGCGAGCGCATCTGGATCGACTTGCGCGGCCTGCGCACACTGGAGCTCGCCCCCTAGGAGACGCCGCATTCTGATTCCACCGGCGGCGATACAGTCGCTCGATGCAGGAGCTCCTCTCGCCGCAGGAAGCGAAGCTCGTGGAGAAGCTGCGGGCCGGTGACGAAGAGGCCTTCATGGAGTTGATCCGGGGGCTGAACCCGTCGCTCCTGCGCGTCGCGCGGATGTTCGTACCCACCTCGGCTTTGGCAGAAGACGTCGTCCAGGAAACCTGGCTGGCGGTCTTGAAGGGGATCGACCGCTTCGAAGGGCGTTCTTCGCTCAAGACATGGATCTTCCGCATCCTCACGAACACCGCGAAGACACGCGGCGAGCGAGAGCGGCGCTCGGTCCCGTTCTCGACTCTCGACACAGAGGAAGGCGGCTTCGAGCCGGCTGTCGAGCGATCGCGCTTCACCGGCACGGGTCACTGGGCCGTCCTACCGCGTGCGTGGCCGGAGGACAGGCTCCTCGCGAACGAGACCCGCTCGTTGATCGAACGGGCGATCGAGCGGCTCCCGCCGAGCCAGCGGGCGGTCATTACCCTTCGAGACGTCGAGGGGTGGACCGCCGACGAGGTCCGTAACGCTCTCGAGCTCTCGGAGACCAATCAACGCGTGTTGCTCCACCGCGCCCGCGCGAAGGTGAGGGGCGCGCTCGAGCAGTACCTGTCGGAGGAACAATGACCATCGGTCTCGCCCATCTGAACTGTCGTGAGCTCGTCGAGCTCGTCACGGCGTACCTCGAGGGCGATCTGTCCTCCGGCGAGCGCAAGCGCTTCGACGCGCATCTCTCGGCCTGTGACGGCTGCACGATGTACGTCGAGCAGATGAGGCGCACGATCGAGCTCACCGGCACGTTGCGCCTGGACGACGTGTCGCGGGAAGCGGAGGAGACGCTGCTCCGCGCGTTCCGCGACTGGAAGGGGCAGTAAGGGGCCCGGGTGGGCGCGCACGAGGCGCGCCCGGCACCTGGCCCGACTGCGGCTGCGGGCCAGGCTGCCCGGACCCCGGTCCTAGAGTGCCCTAAGCCGAAGCGCGGCGCCCGACGGGTAGCCTGTTCGCGGTGGAGGAGGGGCGGATCGAGCCGGGGCGGGGCGTGCTCGCGGACGCGGAGCTCGTCTGGGAGGAAGAGCTCTGGAAGGACGACGCAGGCGGCGACCGCAGCGGCTGGTTCTGCGTGCGGACGAATCCCTTTCCCTGTCCGGCGTCAGGCTGCACGTTCGTCGCCGGCTTTATGACCGCCGCGCACCTGATCCTCGTCTGGGAGCGCCGCGACGACCCGAATCTGCTCCACCACGCTCAGCGCGCCAAGGAGGTCGGGCGCAATCCGCGCATTCAGGCATACGAGTCCTCCTACGGGCCCAGCGCGTCGTACTACGCGTGGGAAGCTGCCGGCGGCCCGGTCCACGGCGTCAGGGTGAGGTGATCGAGCAGCAGTTCGGGCGTTCCTTGACCGTCGGCGTCGAGGAGGAGCTCTGGATCATCGACGCGGAGACGTTGCAGCTCGTGCCCGCGGTCGAGACGCTCGTCGCCGGCGCGGAGGGACGCAAACTTCCAGGAACGCTCAAGACCGAGCTGCACGCATCGGTTGTCGAGCTGACGACGGACGTGAGCGACACGGTGGAGGAGGCGCTCGAGCGTCTCGTCGAGTTGCGACGCGCAGCGCGCGACATTGCGGAACACAACGGGCACCGAGTTGCCGCGGCGGGCTCGTATCCGACGAGCATCCCATCCGAGCAGGAGATTGCGCCCGTCGACCGTTACCGCGATTTCGTCGAGTACGCGGGCCCCGCCGCGAGACGTCAGGGCGTCAGCGGCCTGCACGTCCATATCGGCATGCCCGATGCAGAGACCTGTTTTCGCGTCATGGAGACGATCTTGCCCTGGCTGCCGTTCGTGCTCGCTCTTTCCGCCAATTCGCCTTACTTCGAGGGGCGCGACACCGGAATGCTCTCGATCCGTGCCGAAGTGCTCGGCTTCCTGCCGCGTCATGGGGCACCGCCGGCGTTCCGCGACTACGCGGAGTGGGAGCGTTTCATCGAGCGGATGGCGGCGACCGGGCTGGCGAACGATTACACGAGCTTTTGGTGGGACGTCCGCCCGCATCCGCGGTTCGGAACGCTCGAGGTTCGCACTCCTGACCAGGCGACCTCGGTCGAGCGCACCAGCGCCCTGGTCGGTCTGGTGCATGCGCTCTGCGCGTGGGCAATCGACTCACCGCCGCGGCCGTTCGAGCCTGCCGAGCGTGGGGTCTACGAGCAGAACCGCTGGGCCGCCTCGCGCTTCGGACCGCACGGCAAGCTCGTGCATCCCGACCGAGACGAAGCGCTGACCGTCGCGGCGCTGGCGCGCGAGCTGCCGGTTCCCCTGGACGACCTCGATCCAGAGACGTGCGAGGCCGATCGCCAGTTGGAGATCGGCCGTGCGGACGGCTTGACCGCTGTCTGCGCAGATCTCATCGAGCGGTCGGTAGCGTAGGAACCATGGCCGTCGTAACCGAGACGATCCAGGTCAGCGGTATCCGCTGCGAGCGCTGCGTCATGCGGCTCGCGAAGGTGCTCGAAGGGCACGAAGGTCTCGAGGAAGCCAACGCCAACCTGATGGGTCAGGTCACACTCGCCTGGGATGACGAGCGCACGAAACGCGAGCAGCTCCTCGATGCCATGGCCCGCGGCGGCTTTCGCGAGCTGACCTAGATCCTGACCAGGAATTCCTGTGGATAACCGTACGTTTACGCCAGGAACGCCTTGGTAGGGTGGCTCGGCATGAGCGAGACCACACGGGAGCCCGATGCAAGGCAACTGGCAACTGAAGCGCGCAACCGTGTGCGCTTCGAGGAGGACGCGCTTGCACTGTCGGATCAGGTCTATCGGGTGGCCCGCCACCTCGTCGGTTCCCGCGAGGAGGCCGAGGATCTGATGCAGGAGACCTATGCGCGCGCATTTCGCAGCTGGCGGTCGTTCACGCCTGGGACGAACCTGCGCGCCTGGCTGCTGCGAATCCTGACGAACCTCAACATCGACCGCGGCCGCAAGCAGCAACGCACCCCCGACACGCAGCCGCTCGAGGAAGGCGACTACTTCCTCTACAACAAGCTCGAGGCCACCGGCGACGGAGTGAGCGACGAGGAGCGCGTAGTGGAGCGGCTGTCCCAGAACGATGTTGTCGCAGCGCTCTCCGAGGTTCCCCACGACTTCCGTGACGTGGTCGTGTTGGTCGACGTCGGCGACTTCACCTATGCGGACGCCGCGCAGATCCTCGACATCCCGATCGGCACGGTGATGTCGCGTCTGCACCGCGGTCGGCGTATCCTGAAGCAGGCCATGGCCGATTCTGCGGTGGGAGGCGAGGAATCATGACGGCGTACGATCCCTGCGCGCACTGCGAGGAGATGATGCAGCCGTACATGGACCGCGTGGTCACCGATCTCGAACGCGCGGAGGCCGAGACGCATCTCAACGAGTGCACGTACTGCCGCAAGCGGTACAAGTTCGAGGAGAAGCTACGTCAGTTCGTGCGTCAGGCTGTGCAGCAGGAGCCGATGACTGCCGAGCTCAAGACGAAGCTCGCCGGCCTCCGTACTCCGTTGCAGTAGCTATTCGCCTGGACCGCGCGCGGGGCCGACGATCACGAAGAGCTGGCACGGTCCGGCCCCGCCTGGGAGTGGTTTCGTCGGAACGCCGAGTTGCTTCGCGAGCCGGACGGCGACGCCGTCGCACTTGGGTGGGAAGAACACCGCCGTTTGCGGATAGGTGAAGTTGTCTGCACGGCCGACCTTCTTGATGCTGTAGCCGAACGCGCCGATGCGGCTCGCCACCTGTCGGGTGTAGTTGATGTCGCCGCTGCCGTTCAGGACGTTGACGGGGATGCGCCACGGTGGCGGCAGAATGGCGCTCGGGCCGCCCTGCGTCGGTTTGCCGCCCGACCGTGGGATCAGGAGCAGTGTCGCGAAGACGGCAAGAGCGATCACGACTCCGCCCACGACGAGCAGCCGGGGGAGCGGGCTCCGCTCGATCGGCTGCGGCGGAACGGGCAGGCCGGCCAGTTCGCGCGCCTCGCGGTTGTCCAGCCCGAGTGCCGTTGCGTAGAGGGCGGTCGCGATCAGCGCATCGTCCGGCTTCGGGAAGCGATACACGCGGCCCTCCTCGAGCCAGCGCACCTCCTCAGCCGTGATGCCGGCGCGTCGCGCCGTCTCCTCGACCGTCAGCTGGCGGTGCAGGCGGGCTCGGGCCAGCGGCGACTCCTCGCCGGTCGGCTCGAGTGGGTGGACGAGCTCCATGCTCGACCACATTCTGGTCTCGGGGGCGGCCATCCTTCATTCACCGAGTCAGATCATCGGCAAAATCGACGTCTCCTGGAGGGTCGAGGTCGTCGCAGGGCACGAGCTGGGCAGGCAGAGCCCGCAGACCCGCGTCGGGCACCTCGCCCCAGGCGCCCCGCGCGAGCAGCAGGGGGTGCAGGCGTACACCGCCGTAGGTGGCCGCCACGCGCTCGGCTTGTTCCTCCCGCCAGGCAGCGACCACTCGGTCGATCGCACGCGGGTCGAGCTTGGGGCCGTCGCCGAGGATGACAACCGCCGCCTCGACCTCATCGCCGAGCGCAGCGAGGCCGCACCTGAGCGAAGCACCCGGTCCGCGCTCCCACTCGGGGCAGCGGACGGAACGTTCACCCGTCTCGACGTCGTGGGCCCCGAGCACGACGACGACATCGTCGATCGCAGCGCTGGCGCGCACCCGTTCCAGGACGGGTTCGAGCAGGACAGCCTGCTTCGGCGAGCCGAAGCGCGTCGATGCTCCTGCCGCGAGCACGACTGCTGAAATCATCGCTTCAGGCTACGGCGTAACGAGCATCCGCAGGACGACGACCCGGCGGGTCGGCTTTTCGTTCACCGGATTGCCCAGCCGGCCGATTTTCTCGACCACGCGCAACCCCTTGGTGACGACGCCGAGGATCGCATACTCGGGCGGCAGGCCTGCGTTCACGGCCGTGACCACGAAGAACTGGCTTCCAGAGGTTCCGGGCGGCTCCGCAGCGCTCTTGGCCATCGCCACGACGCCCTCGGTGTAGAGCGAGTTGCTCGGCGGGACGTCCCGGACGCTGTAGCCGGGCCCGCCCCTGCCCGTCGCCGTCGGATCTCCGCCCTGGATGACGAAGTGCGGAACGATCCGGTGGAAGCGCGTGCCGTCGAAGAACCGCTTCCGCACCAGCGCGGCGAACGACGAAGTCGTGCACGGCGAGTCCGCTACGTCCAGGCGAATGTCGAAGGTGCCGAAGTTCGTCAACACGTCGACCGTGTAAGCCTTCGACTTGTCGAGCAGCGGGAACGTGACCTGCTTGCCCGTCGTGGGGCAAGGCGTTGCAGCCTTCTGCGTAAGCGTCTTGCCGCTCCCACCACAGGCCACGAGCGTGCAAACCGCGAGGCCCACTGTCACCGCCACGGCGGGCTTTGCCCGTCGTGGCCTCCCAGCGCCCATCCGCCGGAAAGTCATCATGGCT
>DAINSN010000018.1:0-10505 GCA_036741295.1 Gaiellaceae bacterium | reverse complement strand
CCGGACTTTCCGGCGTTTTATCGGCAGCCGTTGAGCTCGCGCCACAGCGCCGTGACGTTTGCGACGTACTGGACCGTCACCTCCGTGGGCGCCCCACCGGCCTCCGCGACAGCGGTCGGCCCTGCGTTGTAGGCGGCGAGGGCGAGATCGGTGGAATGGAAGCGCTGGAGCAGCTGCTCGAGGTAGCGAGCGCCCGCGAGCACGTTCGAGGCGGGCAGGTCGGCGTTCAGCCGCAGCTCCGCAGCCGTGGAAGGAAGAACCTGGAGGAGCCCGCGTGCATCGGCGCTCGATCGCGCGCCGGCCTGCAGGTTCGACTCGACCTGCCCGACCGCGACCAACATCGCCAGCGGCAGGCTGGTGTCGTGCGCAGCCCGGGCGAACGCAGGCCGGTACTGCGAAGGCACTGGACAGATGTTCGCGACCTCCTGCAGCTTGGGCAGCGCCGGGATGCGCGCGCCGATGTCGAGCCTCCCCTTTGCGCTCGCAACCGTTCCTGCAACGGCGGCGGAGACCAGTGCAACCAGGAGCAGGGCAAGGAGGCGGCGCCGCATGCGAGGCCGGGATCCTATCGGGTCGGGGCCGCTACCCCTTCGAGCGCCCGACGGACGAGGGCGCGGGCGATCTCGGCCTTGTAGGCCGTGCCTGGAAGAGGCGTGGCCTCCTCGAGAGCCGCTGTCGAGTCGAGCGTCCAGGGAATCGGAGCTACCCCGGCGAGCGCAATTCGAATCGCGCCTTCGAAGCGCGCAGCGGCAACGCCGACGATCGGGAACGCCCACTTCCGCCGGTCCATCGCCTTGAGATAGATGGATGCATCCGGTGACGGAACGTCGAGCTCCAGGATCAACTCGTCGGCGGCGAGCGTCGTGACGTTGCGGTTGTCGTCGGTCGGCAACCGGTAGAGGTCCGCGACCGAAAGCTCACGCTGCGTCGTGCGCAGGGTGGCGCCGAGCGCGAGCAGCGCCGCAGCGGGGTCGGACGGGTGAGCGGACGCACACTGCTCGTTGCCGAAGATCGCGTGCTCGCGGTGCGCGCCGTCCCTCGCGAAACACTTATCGCCGCCGTGCAGCCAGCAGTCGAAGCCCAGGCGCCAGTACCAGCAGCGCGTCGCCTGCAGAAGATTGCCGCCGATCGTCCCCATCGAGCGCAGCTGGGGCGAAGCCGCCTGCGTGCACGCTTCCCGCAGCGCCTGCGGGATCTGCGGATCGACCTCGAGCTCGGCCAGTGTCGTACCCGCACCGATGCGGGTGCCGTCGATTCCGCGCGGAACGACGTCGCTGATGTACACGAGCGTGTCGGCGCGCACGAGGCCGTCCCGCAAGAGCGGGACGAGCTCCGTCCCCCCCGCGAGCGCCCGCGAGCCGTTGCCGAGCGCGCGGGTGGCTTCTTCGGGGCTAGACGGCCGCAGGAGCTCCACTGCGCTCCTTCTCGCGGGCCCGCGCCTCGCGCAACGCGCGCAGCATCTCTTCCCGGGTGATCGGCAGCGAGCGGATCTCTGCTCCGGTCGCATCTCGAATTGCGTTTGCGATCGCGGCTGCGACCGGAATGATCGGCGGCTCGCCGAGGCCCTTCGAGCCGAGGTTCGTCAGGTGCGGATCCGGCACGTCGACGAGGTCCGTGACGATCTCCGGGACATCGGCGATCGTGGGCATCCGGTAGGCGTCGAGCGTACGTGTGAGGATCGAGCCCGTCGACGGATCGACGATGCGCTCCTCCGACAGCGTGTGCCCGATTCCCTGGATGATCCCGCCCTCGACCTGGCTTTCGGCGCCGAGCGCGTTGATCACGCGGCCGACGTCGTGGATCGCGACGATCTTGTCGACGCGCACCTCTCCGGTCTCGACGTCCACGGCGATCTCGGCGACCTGGACGCCGAAGGTCAGGACCTGCATGCCGGCCGGATTCGGCCCCCGCGCCCCCTTACCCAGGATCTGGCCGCTCTCGAGCAGGCCCGTGACCTCGGTCAGCGGCCAGGAGCCGCCGTCTGCGGACATGATCTGGCCGTCCCGAAGATCGAGCACCCGCTCTTCGAGGTGGAACCGCTGCGCGGCGATCTCGATGATCTGACGCTTGGCGTCCGCGGCGGCCGAGCGCACCGCCGGCCCCATCGACGGAACGGTCGACGAGCCTGCGGAGATGGACGCGAACGGTCCGCGCGCCGAGTCGCCGAGTGAGACCTGCACGTGCTCGAGCGGAATCCCGAGCTCCTCCGCAGCGATCTGCGCCATCGCGGTGCGCGTGCCTGTGCCGATGTCCTGCATCGCCGTGACGACCTGTGCACGCCCGTCGGAGCCGACGCGGATCCACGCGTACGAAGGTGGCCCGCCGCCTCCGTACCAGATCTGCGATGCGAGACCGATGCCGTGTTTCCAGGGCCCTTGGCTGCGTGCGCGAACCTCGTCGCGCTTCGCCCAGTGCGGCTCCGCGCGGCGATAACACTCGGCGAGGTTCTTCGACGAGAACGGACGGTCATCGGTGCGGTCGGAGTCGGCGTAGTTGCGGCGCCGCAGCTCGAGTGGGTCAATGCCGAGCTTCGCTGCGAGCTCGTCGAGGAGGCATTCGAGCGCGAACGTGCCCTCGACGAAGCCGGGAGCTCGAAAGGCCGCCATCGGCGGGAGATTGAGCTTTGCCGGGTACTGCGTCGTGCGCACGTTGTCGCACGCATAGAGCATCTTCATCGGTCCCTCGGTCGTGGCGGACCAGCCCGAATGACCAACCGCGTTGACGAAGTCGCCGCCGAGTGCGACGAGCGTTCCGTCCGATGTCGCACCGGCGGACAGCCTCTGGATCGTCGCGTTGCGGTTGCCTGCAGCCACATTCTCCTCGCGCCGCGTGAGCGCGCACCTGACCGGCCGCCCGGTCCTCTTCGCGAGCTCGGCCGCGATCGGCGTGTAGTCGCCGGGACTGTTCTTCGCGCCGAAGCCGCCGCCCATCGCGTGGCAGATGACGCGCACCTTGTCGGGCGGGAGGCCGAGCGCCGCGGCCATCGAGGCGCGAATCCCCCAGATGTACTGGGTCGAGATGTAGATGGTGATCCCATCGTCCTCCCAGTGACAGACCGCTTGGTGCGTCTCCATCGAGTTGTGGAGCACGACCTGCGTTCGGTACTCGGCTTCGACGACAACATCTGCCTCCGCGAGCCCGCGCTCGAAGTCGCCGCGCTCGTACTTGGCGACGTCCGAGACGAACGACTCTTGCCGGACAGCCTCGTCGGGGTCGAGCAGCGGCTCGAGCACGTCCCACTGAACCGCGATCCGCTCGACAGCCGCCTGCGCCTGGCCGAAGGTATCCGCCGCAACCGCAGCGATTGCGTGGCCGACATAGGCAGGCTCGTCGGTGAGCTGGTCGAGGTCGGCTGGGCCGATCGCCGCACGCACGCCCGGCGCGTTGCGCGCAAGCTCGAGGTCGATGGAAATGACACGCGCGCGCGCGTAAGGGCTACGGAGTACCGCCGTGTGCAGCATCCCGGGCAGCTGCACGTCGGCCGTATAGAGCGCCTGGCCGCGTACCCGCATCGCCCCGTCTACACGCGGCACCTTCTGGCCCACCGTCGTGAGCGGTCCCGCAGGCCACTGGTCGAGCGCATCCTCGTCGACCACGATCCAGACTTCCTCGTAGCGCCCTTCGACTTCCTTCTCGGTGCGGATCAGTCTTGCCAAGTTCTGATGGCCTCCTCGATCTTCGGATACGTACCGCAACGGCAGAGATTCCCGGACATTGCGTGACGGATCTCGTCGTGGGACGGGCTCGGGTTCGCCTCGACGAGCGCGGCGGCCGACACGACCTGACCGGGCGTGCAGAAGCCGCACTGCACGGCGTCGGTGCGAACGAACGCATGGACGAGGGGATGGTCGCGCAACCCTTCGATCGTCGTCACCTCGCGATCGTCGACTGTATGGACGAGCGTGATGCAGGAGAGCGTCGGCACGCCGTCGAGTTGCACGGTGCAGGCGCCGCAATGTCCCTCGCCGCACGCGACTTTGGTCCCCGTGAAGCCGAGGTCCTCGCGCAGCACCTGTGCGAGCGAGCGGCCGACGGGCGCGTCGAACGAATGGATTTCGCCGTTGATCCGGAGCTCAGGCAGGAGTTGTCACCGCCACGATGTCCGCAAGGTGGATGAGCCGGAACGTCGCGCGCGTGTGTGCCATGCGGTCTCTTTCGTCCCCATCCTCAGGCAACGTCAACCACATGGCTTCTGCGACGGTCAGGAGCTCTTTGATCTGTTCCAACTCGTCCCGGTGCCCGTTCGCCCGGTCGTCGCAAGCGTTGAGTGCCAGCCCGAGCACGCCGATTCGATCCTGTTGTCTCGTCCAGAGGAGCGGCGTCGCCATCGAGAGGTACTGGTGGATGCGCGCGAGCGCCATCGGCTGCGAGAAGGTGTCGGAGCCCTTCGGCGCCGAAGGCTCGAGCGGTGGCTCGCCGTCCGCGATGCGATTGGCGTTGCCCGCGAGCACCCCGCGGACCTGTTCGTCGTTCAGCTGCGCGAGCCGTGCGGTGCGCAGTGAGATCAGCAGCGACGCGGGCTGCTGTCCGTAGGGGTAGTCCGACGCGTAGACGACCTGCTCCGGCCCGACGAGCCGGTAGAGGCCGAGCAGGTCGAGCGGGCTCCAGACGGACGTGTCGAAGAAGACGCCGGCCTTGCCGCCGAGCCGGTCTGCGAGCGCCGCGAGATCGGCGATTCCCGCGTGCGCGACGATCAGTTGCGCGTCGGGGTAGCGGTCGACGACCCGTGCCAGGTCGTCTGCGATCGGCGGCAGTCCGCGCCCGCCGTGGATCAGGATCGGGACCTTGCGCTCGGCGGCGAGCGCGAAGATCGGGGAGAGGCGCTCGTCGTTCAGCAGGAACTTCTGCGCCCGCGGATGGAGCTTGATCCCCTTGGCGCCCCGGTCCAGCATCCGCGTGGCTTCGCCGATCGGATCCTCTGCGAGATCCAGCCGGACGAAGGGGATCATCCTCCCGTTCGAGCGCTCGCCGAACTCCAGCGTCCTGTCGTTTCCGGCCCGGAACCCCGGGTGACGGTCGGGCTCGTCCAGGCAGAACATGAAGCAGCGGGAGATCCCGTACTTGTCCATCCCGCGCTCAAGGTCCTCGTAGACCCCGATCATGCCGTCGATGTCGGTGCCGAGATGGGTGTGGGCGTCGAAGATGTCGGCGCCCTCGGGCAGCTCCTTGCGTAGCTCGTCGTCCCACTGAGCCATCAACTTCTGGCCACGCTGCAGCGCGTCGTCCACGCTTTGGAGTCTATGCGCGGCGTAGAAGGCCGGACGGCAGGAGTCGACCTCGAAAATTCATCCCTGCGCTCAACTGCCTGGGGCCGGCCCGTACCTCACGATGTCGAGTCCTACGTCGATGATGAGTTTGTCTTTGTCTTGCGTGCCCGCGTAGATGATGTCTCGGACGCCATCGCGAGCGTCGAACTCGTCGCGGCCCGGGCCGCCGACCAGGACATCAGCGCCGGGACCGCCGATCAGGCGATCGTCCCCCGGCCCCCCGGCGAGGTAGTCACTGCCCGCACCTCCGGCAATCGTGTCGTCCCCCGTCCCGCCGAGAACGGCGTCGTCGCCGCCGAGTGCATCGACTGCGTCGTTTCCACCACGCGCGCAGACGGCGTCGGCGGCCGCCGTGGCGCTGATTACATCTGAACCATCGGTTCCGGAGAGGGTGCACGGGACGGCAACCGACTGCGAAGTCGAGCGAGTGACACCGGCGCTGTCCCTCACGGTCAGCGTCGCGGTCTGTTTTCCGGGGATGCTGAAACTGTGCGTCACGGAAGGGCCATCCGCCAGACGTCCATCTGCTATGCCACTGTCGCTGAACTGCCACGAGTACGCGACGATCCGGCCGTCTTGATCGAAGGATGCCGGCCAAGCGTCGAGTCGAACTAGTACCGGCCATCTCCGGCCGGAAGACGGCCTTTGAAGCGCAAATCCTGCGGTCGGAGGCGCGTTGTCGAGGATGCGCACACGCTGATTGCTGTAATCCGCAACGAGGACCCGTCCGGTGGCGTCGACAGCGACCCCTTTTGGTCTCGCGAGCTGCGCCAGGGTTCCGGGTCCGCCATCACCTGAGAAGCCCGGTGTCCCGATGCCGATCAACGTTGAGATCAGACCCGCTGGAGTCACCACGCGGACGCGGTTGTTCAGACTGTCCGCGATGTACAGATTCCCCGCTCCGTCGACGCTCAAGCCGCTCGGCGCCGCAAGTTCGGCCAATCCCGCCTGGCCGCCGTCGCCTGAGAAACGTCGGGCGCCCGTCCCGGCGAGCGTCGTGATCGTGCCGGCCTTATCCACATGCCGCACGCGATTGTTCCCCGTGTCCGACACGTAGACGCCGCCTTGTGGATCGAGGGCGAGGCCCTCCGGGAGGTTGAGGCGAGCTGTGGCGGCCTGACCCCCGTCGCCCCCGTAGGCACCCTGGCCGAGACCGGCCGGCCCACTGCCGACGAGCGTGACTATTTGCCCGCCCACGATCTTGCGTACACGGTGATTCAAGGTGTCGGCGATGTAGACGCTCCCTGTGCCGTCGGCCGCGACGCCCGATGGTCTGTCGAGAACCGCTGCGCGCGGAGGGCCGCCGTCGCCTGCGAAGCCAGCTGGCCCGGTCCCCGCAATCGTCGTCATCACTCCAGCAGGGCTCACCTTCCGGACGCGGTTGTTTCCGGTGTCCGCAATCAGCAGTGCACCTGCGGGATCGAACGCGACGGCAGTCGGTGACGAAATCGCAGCTGCTGTAGCCGCTCCGCCGTCGCCCGAAAACCCAGCCGCCCCTGTTCCGGCGAACGTGGTCACCGACCCTCCGGCGCCGATCACACGAATGCGGTTGTTGGCAGAGTCTGCGACGTAGACGTTGCCTGCGCGATCGACCGCGACGCCGGACGGGAAGTTCAGCTGGGCTGCGGCCGCGGCACCCCCGTCGCCTGCGGAGCCGGGGACACCAGACCCGGCGATGGTCCCAGCTTTCCGGTTCGGCGCGATCATCCGCACGCGGTGGTTGCCCGAGTCGGCGATGTACAGCACGTCGGAGTCAGCGGCGAGCCCAGACGGTCCGTAGAGGAGAGCGGCCGTCGCCGGTCCTCCGTCGCCGCTGTAACCAGCGGTGCCCCCTCCGGCAACGGTTGTGAATTGGCCCGAAGGCGCGAGCTTCCCAACGTCATGGTTGTCGAAATCGCTGACGCTGACGTAGACGTTGCCGATGGCATCGACCGCAACGTCTGTGAATCCGCCCGATCGGAGGTGCGTCACAATTCCTGACGGGCTTACTCGGTCGAGGCCGCTGCAGTTGGGATCGGCTGCGTAGAGGTTTCTGGCGGCGTCGAGGGCAACTCCCCATGCCCCTGATCCGGTACACGTGGAACTGCCGTTGGTTCCGGAGAACTGGGCGAATGTGCTGATCGTGCCGCCGGGCGTTACTTTCCGGATGCTCGTTGCTGTAGCAATGAAGAGCGTGCCGGCGGAATCGACCGCGACGTCCAACGCTACCCGCAACGCAGCCGCTGTGGCAGGACCGCCGTCACCTGTCGAATCTATGACGCCGTTGCCCGCAACAGTCGTGATCACCCCGTTCGCGGCAACCCTGCGCACGCGGTTCGCTTCCGCGTCGGCGATGTAGAGGTTGCCGCTCGGGTCGACCGCGAGTCCCCGCGGTTGCGCGAGCCGTGCGGCTGTCGCCGGCCCGCCGTCGCCGGATGACCCGGACACGCCGGTGCCGGCGACGGTCCTGATCCGGCCGTCCGGCGTGACCTTCCTGACACGATGGTTGAATTGATCGGCGATGTAAAGGTCGCCGGCACCATCTGTCGCCAGCCCCTCCGGCAGCAGGCCCGCCGAGAGCGCGGCTCCGCCGTCGCCCCCAAATGCGCTCGAGCCGTTACCGGCAACCGTGAGGATCGTCCCCGTCAGCTCGGCGGGAGACACCGCAGCCGCGCTGGCCCCCGTCAAGCCGAGCAGCATCATCGCCGCGAAAAACGCGACGGTAGGTGCGTGCTGCCGATGGAGACGCCGCGTGTCGAACATCGTCCAGCCATTAGAGTTTCACTCCGTTAGGAGGACGTCAAGGATCGGCCGTACGTCGTGCAGCGGCCCGATAGGATCCGCCCGTGCCCGACGTGCTGATCTACGGCGACACGATGCGCGCACCGGAGCTGCGCCACGAGGTGCCGGTGCCGATCCCGGATCCCTTCCTCTACGCGGAGAAGGGCGACCGCCGGATCGTGATCCTCCACTCCCTCGAGATCCCGCGGGTTCGAGAGAACGCGCCCGAACTGGAGATCGTCCCCCTCGAGGAGCTCGGTTCCGACGAGCTCTTCACGCAGGGCCTGCAGGGCTGGGAGGTCACGCTCGAGCTCGCCGTCCGAGCCTGCCGCCACCTCGGTATCGAGCGCGCGACTGTCCCCAAGAGCTTTCCGGTCGGGCATGCGGACCATCTCCGTGCAAACGGGATCGAGCTCGTCGTCGACCGCGACCTCTTCTCCGACCGCCGCCGCTCGAAGAACGAGACCGAGCTGCGCGGGATACGCAACGCGCAAGGCGCATGCGAAGCGGCGCTCGACGCGTCGCGCGAGTTGCTCCGGCGGGCAAAGCCGAACGGCGCCGGTCTCGAAGTCGACGGCCAGCCGCTCACCTGCGAGCGGCTGAAGCGCGTCATCGAGGACGTCTTCGCCGATCACGAGGTCGAAGGGAGCGACATGATCGTGGCGCACGGCCCGCAGACGGCCGTCGGCCACGACATGGGCTCCGGCCAGATCGCGCCGAACGAGCCGATCGTGTTCGACCTCTTTCCCAGAGACAAGGCGACGGGGTGCTATGCGGACATGACGCGCACCTACTTCATCGGTGAGCCTTCGGACGAGGTGAAGGAATGGCACCGGCTCGTGAAGGAGGCGCTCGACACGTCCACGGCCGGCGTCAAGCCGGGCGTTAACGGCCGCGAGCTCTACGAGGGGGTCTGCGAGATCTTCCACGGCGCCGGCTACAAGACGCAGCTCAACAAGGAGCCGGGTGAAGTGCTGGAGGACGGGTTCTTCCACGGCCTCGGCCACGGCGTCGGGCTCGAGGTGCACGAACTGCCCTCGATGAGTCGGATCGGGCACGACCTCGTTCCGGGCGACGTGGTCACGATCGAGCCGGGGCTATACCGGTCCGGCTACGGCGGCCTGCGCCTCGAAGACCTCCTCCTCGTAACGAAGGACGGCTATGAGGTCCTCACGGACTACCCCTACGACCTCACGCCTTGAACACGATCGAGACGATGCTCCTCGAGGAGCGTCGTTACGCGCCCGACCCTGAGTTCGCGCGGCAGGCCAACGCCCAGCCCGAGATCTACGAACGCGACTGGGAAGAGTTCTGGGAGACCGAGGGCCGCAATCGCGTCACGTGGTTCGAGCCCTTCTCCAAGCTCTACGAATGGGAGCCGCCGTACGCGAAGTGGTACCTCGGCGGCAAGCTCAACGTCTGCTTCAACTGCGTCGACCGGCAGGTGGAAGCCGGCAACGGCGACAAGGTCGCGTACTACTGGGAGGGCGAGCCGGCGGACGAGCGCCGCACGATCACGTTTGCGGACCTGCAGCGTGAGGTCGTGCGGTTCGCAAACGCGCTGAAGGGCCTCGGCGTAAAGAAGGGGACGCCGGTCGGCATCTACATGGGCATGGTTCCCGAGCTGCCGATCGCGATGCTCGCGTGCGCGCGGCTCGGCGCTCCCCACACGGTCGTGTTCGGGGGTTTCTCCGCAGAGTCGCTGTCGGATCGCATGAACGACATGGAGTGCGAGCTCCTGATCACGCAGGACGAGGGCTGGCGCGCAGGCAAGAAGGTGCCGCTCAAGCAGAACGCCGACGAGGCGGTGGCTCAGGCACCGATGGTGAAGAGGGTTGTCGTGCTGAAACGAACGGGCGACGAGGTCCCGTTCGACAAGTCACGCGACACCTGGTGGCACGAGCTCACGGAAGGACAGGATGACGATCCGGCCTCCGCGCCGCCGGAGCCGATGGATGCCGAGGACCTGCTCTATCTCCTCTACACCTCGGGGACGACCGCAAAGCCGAAGGGCATCGTGCACACGACCGCCGGCTACCTCGTGGGAGTCGCCGCCACGCACCACTACATCTTCGACATCAAGCCGGACTCGGTCTACTGGTGCGCGGCCGACGTCGGCTGGGTGACAGGGCACAGCTACATCGTCTACGGCCCGCTCACGAACGGGACGACCGGCGTCATGTACGAAGGCGTGCCGAACTATCCGAACCCGGAACGCTGGTGGGAGATCGTCGAGCGATACAAGGTCGACATCCTCTACACCGCGCCGACGGCGATCCGCTCGCACATGAAGTGGGGACCGGAGCATGCCGAGAAGCACGATCTCTCGTCGCTGCGTCTGCTCGGGAGCGTCGGCGAGCCGATCAATCCGGAAGCCTGGATCTGGTACCGCGAGCACATCGGCGGCGACCGTACTCCCATCGTGGACACCTGGTGGCAGACGGAGACCGGCATGATCCTGATCACACCGCTGCCGGG
>DAINSN010000017.1:19657-21330 GCA_036741295.1 Gaiellaceae bacterium | reverse complement strand
CCAGGGTGGCTTCAAGAACGATCCTGTGCTCGGCCTCGTGGAGCACCTGGGGCTGCACGGTCAGGTGCTGCAGACCTCGAAGATCTACGTCGGCATCCTGGCTGCGACGATCCTCTTGATCGCGACCAACGCCGGCGTGATCGGCGCGTCGCGCATCACGTATGCCATGGCGTCGTACAAGCAGCTGCCCGAGGTCTTCCGCCGGCTGCATCCGAAGTTCAAGACTCCCTGGTTGTCGTTGCTGGTCTTCGGCGGGCTGCTCTCGATTGTCGTGCTCCTGCCGGGCCGGACGGATTTCCTCGGCAACATGTACGCGTTCGGCGCGATGCTGTCGTTCACGATCGCGCACGTGTCCGTGATCGCGCTGCGTCTGAGCACGCGGGACGATCCGGAGGCGTTCAAGGTGCGCCCGAGCCTGCGGATCCGAGGCGTCGACTGGCCGCTGTTCGCGATCTTCGGCGGGCTCGGCACCGGGATCGCCTGGATCGTCGTCGTCATCCAGAAGCCCGGGCCACGATGGGCCGGTCTTGGGTGGCTCGTGATCGGGCTCATCGGCTACGTCGTTTACCGCCGCAAGATTCTTCACGAGCCGCTCACGGCGACGCTGCATGCCCCGATGATCATCGGGCCGGCGGTCGCGCTCGAGTACAGGAACGTCCTCGTTCCCGTCAAGCCGGGTCGCGCCTCGGAGGAGGCGATCGACCTGGCCTGCCGCCTCGCCGCCGACCGAGGTGCCACGATTGCGGCCCTCAGCGTGATCGTCGTGCCGCTCGACCTGCCGCTGGACACACGGCTCGAGGAAGAGGAGCACGCCGCCGACGAGGCCCTCGACGTCGCGGCGGCGATCGCAGAGCTCTACGGCGTGAAGTTCACGGAGCGGATCGTCAGGGCGCGCCACGCCGGTCGGGCGATCGTCGACGAGGCGAAGCGCCGGCAGAGCGAGATCATCGTCATGGGCGCGCCGCGCGCGGGGAGGGGGCATGGTGTCTTCAGCGACACCGTCGACTTCGTCCTCAAGCACGCGCCCAGCAGGGTGATGGTCGTCGCGGGCCGGAAAGCCGCTTGAACGCCTACCGCTCTCTCGTGATGCTCTTCGCGTTCCTCTTCATGGGGATCGGGATTGCGCTGGTCGCCGTCACGGCTGTACACGGCGGGGCGGGGTTCGGCTACCTGATGGGGGTGCTGTTCTTCGCCCTCGGCGTCGGCCGCCTCTATCTGGTCCGCAGACGGCGATAACCTGACTCTGTGGCGCGCAAGCTGCCCCGGCTTCAGCGGGTTCTCGACGCTCCCGCGCTCTTCTCGATCGCCTACGGGGAGATCGCCTCGTCGATCTACTTCGCGCTCGGCATCATCACGCTGCACGCGCTCGGTTTTACGCCGCTCGTGCTGCTCGCGACCGGCCTGCTCTTCCTGATCGTCTCGCTCTCCTACGCCGAGGGGACTGCGGCGATTCGCGAGACCGGCGGCGCGGCCACGTTCGTCCGCATCGCCTTCAACGACTTCTGGGGCTTCATCACGGGCTGGGTGCTCTTTCTCGACTACCTGATCGTCATCGCCCTGTCGGCCCTCTTCATGCCGCACTACGTCGCCGGCGCGTTCTTCACCAAGCTGCATCGCCCCTGGGACGTCGTGGCCGGCTGCGGCGTGATCGCCGGAGTCGCGGTGATACGGCT
>DAINSN010000017.1:0-19647 GCA_036741295.1 Gaiellaceae bacterium | reverse complement strand
CACCGCACCCGCCTGCACCGGTGGGCTTTGATCGTCGCGCTTGTCGATCTCGCAACCCAGATCCTGATCGTGGCGCTCGGGATGGCGCTGCTCTTCTCGCCGCATGCGCTCACCACCGGCACGTCTTTGGGGACGACCCCGACCTGGCATTCGCTCGCATTCGCGCTCCCGCTCGCGATGCTCGCCTACACGGGGCTCGAGACCGTCGCGAACCTCGCCGAGGAGACACGGCGTCCCGGCCGAGATCTACCGCGGAGTCTCTTCAGCGCCATCGGCCTGGTCGTCGTCGTTTACGTCGCGATCGCCGTGGTCGGCCTCTCCGCGTTTCCGCCGAAGCACGGGACGCTCCTCGCCAGCAACTGGATCCGCGCGCCGCTCGTCGGAATCGTCTCGCAGATCCGTCAGCACGTGCCCGACGTGATCGGCGCGCCGCTGCAGGTCTTCGTCGGGCTCTCCGGAGCGCTCATCCTCCTCACCGCGGCGACGACCTCGATCTCGGGGTTCGGTCGGCTGGCGTATTCGCTCGGCGAGCACGGCCAGCTGCCCCGCCGGTTCGGAATGCTCAGGCCGCGGACGCTCGTCGCTCCGGAGTCGATCATCGCCGCGGCGCTGATCTCGATTGGGCTTCTCGTCGGAACGGCGGGGCTCGCGCACCCCGTGCTGTTCCTGGCGAGCCTCTTCAGCTTCGGCGTGCTCCTCGCGTTCACGGCCGCCCAGCTTGCCGTGATCAAGCTGCGGTTCAGCGAGCCGAACCGGAGGCGTCCGTACCGCGTGCCGTTCACCGTCGGCCGCGTGCCTATTCCGTCTGTCGTTGGCGCGCTCCTCACGTTCACGGTCTGGTTGATCGCAATCGGCACGCACCAAGGCGCGCGCCTCGCCGGACCGGTCTGGCTCGGCCTCGGCCTCATTGTGTACATCGTCGTCCGCAAGTCGCGTGGGGAGGGCCTGCTCGAGCGCGTCGTGTCGGCCGACGAGCATCGCGGCCTCGCCGAGGCCGAGTTCGCGCGCATCCTCGTCCCCATGAAGCTGGGCGACATCGGCGAGGAGATGATCGCGACGGCCGTCAAGCTCGCCCAGGAGCGAGGGGCCTCGGTGGAGGCTCTTCACGTGATCCGTGTCCCGATGGAGCTCGCTCTCGATGCCGAGATGCACGACGAGGAGGAGCGGGCCGAGGCCTCACTCGCCGAAGCGAAGCTGCTCGGGGCAGACCACGGCGTCAAGGTGGAAGGACGCACGGTCCGGGCTCGGTCGATCGGGCAGGCGATTGTCCAGGAGGCGCAGGAGCAGGGCGCCGATCTGATCGTCCTCGGGTCGGCCCCCCGCTGGCGTAGGCAGTCCCGCTTTTTCTCCCCGACAGTCGACTACGTCCTGAAGAAGGCGCCCAGCGAGGTGCTGATCGTCGCTTTCCCACAAGGATCTCTGGAAGAGGACGGGGCCTAGCCTCAGGGTTGACCGGCGAGCTAGGCTGAGTGCAATGAAGCTCATCGTCATCGGCTGCGGCCGGGTGGGCTCGACTATCGCGAAGCGGTTCGCCTCCGAAGGGTGGGACGTGACCGCGGTGGACGAGAACGAGTCAGCCCTCAGCCGCCTGGGAGAGAACTGGACCGGCGGGTTCGTCCGTGGCCACGGCATGGACAGCCTCGTCCTGCGCGAGGCCGGCATCGAGGACGCCGACGCCGTGGTCGTCTCGACCGACGGCGACAACACGAACCTCGTGATCGGCCAGGTCGCACAGAAGCGTTTCGGAATCGACTGCACGGTCGTGCGGATCCTCGATCCCGCGCGCGCGGACTTCTACCGCGAGCGTGGCCTGCGCACGATCTGCCCGACCTCCGCCGCGATCGACGCGCTCAGCGAAGCGGTGCGTTCCTGCCCCATCCCGCAGCAGCCCCGCGAGGAGGCACGCGTCTAGATGTACGTCCTGATCGCAGGCGGCGGCAAAGCCGGAGCCAACGTGATGCGTACCCTGCTGCGCAACGGCCACGAGGCGACGATCATCGAGCAGGACCGCAACCGCTTCGAGCGGCTCGAGTCCGAGTTCGAGCATCAGGCGATGCTGGGAGACGCGACCGAGGTCTTCGTCCTCGAGAAGGCCGGGGTCAAGCGGCCGCCCGATCTCGTGCTCGCTCTGACCGGTGATGACGAGGACAACATGGTGATCACGCAGATTGCCAAGGAGAAGTACGGCGTCCCGAAGGTGATCGCGCGCGTGAACGATCCGCGCAACCAGCCGCACTTCGACCTGCTCGGCATCTCGCCGACCGTGTGCGCGACCTCCAGCATCCTCGGCCTCGTGGAGCACGAGGTTCCGGAGCACGACCTCGTGCACCTGCTCGAGCTGCGCAAGGAGAACCTGGAGATCGTCGAGGTGCAGATCGACAAGTCGTCTCCGTGCGCGGGCACGACGGTCGAGAAGCTGCGGCTACCCGAGGGCGCAAGGCTCATCTCGGTGATGCGCGACGGCAAGGCGGAGATCGCGGTCGGCAAGACGGAGCTCAAACCGGGGGATCAGGTGCTCGCCATCCTGCAGCCCGGCAAGGAAGACGAGCTCCGCCAGGTCCTGCTGAAGAAGTAGGTAAGGCGTCCGTTAAGAGGCGATCCGCCGGGGCCGCCCGTCGGTACTTTGGAGTGGAGTGCTCGCCCACGTCCTCGCAGCAATCGCCCTGGCCCTCCCTGGCTCACAGGCGCAACAAGAGCTGTCGGTGCGGCCGTACGCCGGCGGCCTGTCCGCTCTGACGGCGATCGCTTCCACGCCTGCAGAGCCGCGGCGCCTCTACGCGGTCGAGCAGGTCGGCAGGATCCGCTACTTCGTCAACGGGAAGCTGGGCGGCACGTTCCTCGACATTCGCGACCGCATCGCGAGCGGCGGAGAGCAGGGCCTGCTCTCGCTGGCGTTCCACCCGGCCTATGCGCGCAACCACCGGTTCTACGTGAACTACACCGACAAGAATGGGGGCAACACCCGCGTGGTCGAGTTTCGCTCCCGCAACGGACATGCCGTCAAGTCGAGCGCGCGCCAACTGTTGTTCGTCCGCCAGCCCTACGCGAATCACAACGGCGGGCAGCTTCAGTTCGACTCCGACGGGATGCTCTATGTCGGCATGGGTGACGGAGGCTCAGCCGGAGATCCGGGCAATCGTGCCCAGAACATGAAGCAGCGGCTCGGCAAACTGCTCCGGATCGATCCGCTCCGGCGCGGTGCACAGTGGCAGATCGTCGGGCTTGGCCTCCGCAATCCATGGCGCTTCTCCTTCGACCGTGCAAACGGCGACCTCTACATCGGCGACGTCGGTCAGGGCAACTGGGAAGAGATCGACTACCGGCCGCGGGCCCAGATCTCGACCCTCGCAAACTACGGCTGGCATGTGTTCGAGGGCCGCGTGCGCTATTCGAACACCGCGCTCGGACCGGGTCAGCTCGTCGCGCCCGTGAACGTCTACAGCCATGCGGAAAGCAACTGTTCGGTGACGGGCGGCTACGTGTATCGCGGCCGGGTCGTGGCCGCGGCAGCCGGCCGCTACTTCTTCGGCGACTACTGCTCCGGGATCGTCTGGAGCCTGCGCGTGCAGGACGGCCGCGCCGTCGAGGTGCGACGCGAAGCCTTCCACGTGTCTTCCTTGACCTCCTTTGGCGAGGACGCAGCCGGCGAGCTGTACTTCGCCACGGGAAACGGGCGCATCTTCAAGCTCGCCGGCTGACTAGACGGCAAGCAGCTCCTCGCGGGTGGCGATGACTCGTGCTCCCTCGCCCAGAGCCTCTGAGACGCGCTGCTGTGCGCCGGGACCGCTCTCGAGAAGCTCCACGTGGCGCTCGGCTCCCAGATGGGAGAGAGCGATGCGCGCGAGCTCTGCGGGAGCATCCGTGAAGACGCCGATGCGCGTGCCGCTTGCGCGCAGCTGCCGCAGCGTCGTGCTGACGTCGGCGTCGCGCCGGAAGTAGACCGGCGCGCGCTCCTCTGCGAAACGCTCCAGCAACTCCCGCCAATTCGGCAGCTCCTGATCCAAGGCATCGACGTCGACGCGAAAGCGGCGCCGCGCGTCGTCGAGCCAGTCGCGCCACAGCGGCTCGGTGTCGCCGAGCGCCGAGAGGCTGATCGCCACCGCCTTCATCGCTCGCGCAGCCGGAGCCAGAGCAACATTCCGAGGGCGACGCCGACGGCGTCGATCGCGACGTCGACGGGCGAGGCGTGCCGGCCGCGGACGAAGTGCTGGTGCAGCTCGTCGGTCGCCGCGTACGCAATGCCAGCCGCGAGCGCGAGCGCCTCCCGGCCCAGCGCTCGATACAGGAGCGCGCCGAGCACGGCGTACTCCGTCACGTGCGCGCCCTTGCGGAGGACCGTGTCCCACGTCCCGAGCCCGGTCGAGAGGCTCGGGATCGCGGAGAGCGTGAAGATGACGGCGGCCCACGCGACGACGGGAAGCCAGACCGTCAGGAGTCGCGATCGAGCCATCGCCGCCCGATGCTAGTCTCCGGCCACAAACCGGCGAGCGGCAAGGGAATCCGGTGCAAGTCCGGAACGGTCCCGCCGCTGTAAGGGGAGACGCTCCCGCGTCACATGCCACTGGCCCACGGGCTGGGAAGGCGGCGAGGGAGGGAGCCCCGAGTCAGAAGACCTCCGCCGCCGGCAGCCCGAACCCCTCGCGGAAGGAGGATTCGTGTCTCACCGACTCATCGTCGTCGTGGCGGCACTCGTCGCTGCGCTGCTCATCGTCCCCGCTGCATTCGCCGTCAAGGTGCATGTCCGGGTGGAAGGCAAGGACAGAACGATCTTCGGGCCGACTGCGCCGCTGATCGACGTCACGACGCCGCGCGCAAATCCACTGCCGGAAAACGCGCTCGACGCGCTCGAGTCGGCGAGCGTGTTCGGCGAGTTCTACTACCACGTTACGTTCAGCAGTTTCGGCCCCTACGTCGACCAGGTCGGGCGTTATCCCGCCGTCGGCGAAACGGGCTGGGTGTTCAAGGTGAACGGTGCATCGCCTCCGGTCGGTGCGGATCAAGTGCGCCTTGTTGCCGGAGACACGGTGCTCTGGTACTGGGCGCAGTTCGGCATTGCGGGCGGCCCGACGACGCTCGTTCTCTCCCGGGCCGGCAAACAGCCGTGCTATCGCGTGCTAGCCCAGGACGACAACGGCAAGGTCGGTCCGGCGCTCGGCGCCGTTCTGCACGTTGGCAAGCGCACGGTGAAGACCCAGGGGTCCACTCAGGCGGCCGTCGGCTGCGTCGGGCCGCATCGGGGCCTGCTCGTGCGCGCGACGCTCGCGGGAGCCGTGCGCTCGAATGCGGTGGCGTGAGATCGCTTATCCTCGTCCTCGCCGTCGCAGCCCTCGCCGGCTGCGGCGGCGAGAACAGCGGTACCGCAAAGCTCTGGATCACGCGTGATCAGGGCGCGCACGTGATCCTCGTGCGAAAGGTGCCGGCCGGACTGACCGCGATGCAGGCTCTGGATCGGATCGCGGCGATCAAGACCCGCTATTCGGGACGTTACGTCCAGTCGATCAACGGGATCGAGGGCTCGATCGCTGCGCGGAGCGACTGGTTCTACTTCATCAACGGCTACGAGGCCGACCGCAGTGCCGCCGAGTACCGGCTCCACGACGGCGACGTCGAGTGGTGGGACTTCCGCTCGTGGCGGAAACGGATGCGCGAGCCGGTGGTCGTGGGAGCCTTTCCGGAACCATTTCTGCACGGCTACGGGGGCAGGCGGCTGCCGGCTCGTGTCGTCTTCCTGCTCGATGCGCAGCGTCCCGCCGCGGAACGACTGGCGAGACTCGTCGGTGGTCGAGCGACCCGGCGTGTCGACGCCGTCTCGAAGCAGAACTTCAACCTGTTACTGCTCCTGCCAGGGAAGAAACCCTTGTTACGCGTTCGCGGCGGCGACGCCCCGGGAGATGCCGTGGTGTTCACGTTCAGCGGCAACCCCGAGCTGCTACTCCGCAACGTCCCGTTCGGGCGGTTTCGCTACCAGGTGGGCCCGTGAGGCCGAGCGGCGCGGTTGCACTGCTCGCCGCTCTCGCAGCGGCGGCATTGCTCGCCCACCACCTCGCCGCTGTGGGCGTCGTGGCTCTCGTGCTGTTCGCGGTCTGCCTGCGGGCACCCACAGAGCGGAGACGCTTTTACCTGATCGGGACACTCGTCTCGGCCGGGGCGCTCTTTCTGTTGACGCCGTTCATCGAGACGATCGGATCGCATCCGATCTGGACCGGCCCGATCGTGCCGGTGTTGGGTCAGCTCGACATCACGCACGAAGAGCTGATCAGCGCGGGAGTGAATGCACTGCGCCTTGCAGCCGTCGGCTTCGCGTTCGCCGCGTATGCGCTCTTGCTCGACCATGACGGGCTGCTGCAGGCCGTTCGCTTTGCGCGCCCTGCCGCTCTGGCGACGAGGCTGATGCCGACGCTGGAGCGCGACGCCGCAGGCTTCCTGGAGGCACTCCGTGGGCGAGGCGTCGAGGTGAACGGCGTGCGCGGGCGCGCCGTCTTGCTCTCGCCGCTGCTGGCGAGCGCGCTCGAGCGCGGCCTCAACCTGGCGGAGGCGATGGAGGCGCGGGGCTACGGCAGGACCGGACGAACGAGCCTCCCCCGGCCTCGGTGGCGTGGACGCGACAGCGCCGTCATCGCCGTGGCCGTTGCCATCGTGACTGCGGGGGCGCTATGGCTCTAGCGCGTGCCGACCGGCTCACGTTCACCTACCCGGAGGCCGGCACCCCCGCGCTTCGCGACGTCTCTCTGGAGATCGAACCGGGTGAGGTCGTCGCCGTGCTCGGTCCGTCCGGCTCGGGCAAGTCGACGCTGTTGCGCGCATTTGCGGGGCTCGTGCCGCACTTTCACGGCGGGCGCTTCGAAGGGCGCGTCGAGATTGCCGGCCGCGACACGAGGTCAGTGCGGCCGGCCGAGCTCGCCGGGACGGTGGCGAGCGTCTTCCAGGATCCCGAAGAACAGATCGTCCTCTCGCGCGTGATCCGCGAGGTTGCTTTCGGGCTCGAGAATGTCGGGACGGCTCCAAAGGACATCGTGGGACGCGCGCACGAGGCGCTCGCCGCGGTTGGATCCGAACACCTCGCCGATCGCGCCGTCACCGAGCTCTCGGGAGGCGAATTGCAACGTGTCTGCCTCGCGTCCGCCGTCGCGTTGCGGCCGAAGTTGCTGTTGCTCGACGAGCCGACATCGCAGCTCGATCCCGGCGCCGCCGACGCATTCCTCGAGCACGTGGCGAGCCTCGGCATCGCGGTCCTTGTTTCCGACCACCGCCCACGGCGGGTCCTCGAGCATGCGGACCGCGTCCTTTTCCTGGACAGAGGGAGAGTCCTGCTCGACGCCGCGGTGCCGGTTGCAAAAGACTGGCTGGGAGAGAACCGGCCGGTCTGGCTCGGTGCCTCCACGAACGGTCGGGCCGCAGCGCCTGCGGAGCGGGTGTGCCGCCTCGACGGCGTGCAGTTCGCCTACCGCGCCGGGCTTCCGGTCGTCGACAATGTCGACCTCGAGTTGCGTCGTGGCGAGATCGTCACCCTTGCCGGCGCGAACGGCACGGGCAAGACGACGATCGCGAAGCTCGCCGCAGGGTTGCTGGCGCCCGACTCGGGCACGGCCGAGCTGCGAGGCCGGGCAGGCATGCTCATGCAGGACCCGACCCGGTACTGCATCCGCGAGCGCGCGGACGAGGAGGTCGCGGTCGGTGTGCATGGCGATCGCGCCCGCGCCGGCAACGCGCTTGCCGCGCTCGGGCTCGCAGGAATGGAAGGCCGCCATCCGCGGGATCTCTCGAGCGGCGAGCGCGAACGGCTCGCTCTCGCCTCGGTGCTCGTGATCGACCCCGACCTGCTCGTGCTGGACGAGCCCACGCGCGGAGTCGATCCCGAGCGCAAGGCCGAGCTGGCGGAACTCCTGCACGCCGGCTCCGAGCGCCGCGCGACGCTCGTCGTCACGCACGACGAGGACTTCGCGCGTGCTGTGGCCGACCGGTCGGTGCTGCTCGGCCAGGAGGCGGTCCTTGTCTAGGACAGCGCTGCTCCTGGCGGGCAGCGCCGCGTTTGCCGCAGCGGTGTGGGCGGCCCTCGACCGATCGCACGACGGCCTGTCGCTGCTGCTGGTCGCGTTTGCGTTGCTCGCGGTGGGCGTCGTCTGGCTCGAGCGTGGCCCGGACTCGGCCAAGGAGTTGGCGTTGATCGCAACGCTGGGCGCGAGCGCGGCTGCAGGCCGAGTTCTGTTTGCAGCGATTCCGGGCGTCCAGCCGGTGACCGTGATGACCGTCGCGGCGGGTGCAGCGCTCGGCGCGCGCAGCGGCTTCGCGGTCGGAGCCTTGGCGGCGTTCGTCTCGAACTTCTTCCTCGGACAAGGCACATGGACCCCGTGGCAGATGCTCGGCTGGGGAGCCTGCGGGGTCGCCGGAGCAATGGCGCCGAAGCTGCTCCGACGCCGGGTCGCGCTCGCCGCGTTCTGCTTCGTGCTCGGCCTGGCGTTCAGCGCGTTCATGGACGTCTGGAACTGGCTCGCGTTCTACGACGAGCACACCTGGCAGACATTCGTCGCCGTGCACGCGCGCGGCCTGCCGTTCGACCTTGCCCATGCGATCGGGAACGTCGTGATCGCGCTTGCCGCCGGGCCGGAGTTACGTCGCCTGCTCGATCGGTACGGGAGACGTCTGCACACCGAGGTCGTATGGGCGTAGCCGTTCTCCTGACCGCAGCGATCGTCGCCGTCACACCCGCGTCGTACGTGGCTTCGCGTCAGCAGGCTGACGGCGGGTTCGCAGAGATGGGTTCGCGATCGACGCCGGGGCTCACCGCCTGGGCGATGCTGGGTCTCCGTACCGCGGGGCTGCCGACCGGAAAGGCGTACGACTATCTCGTCGCGAACGAGCGCGAGTTGCAGTCGGCGACGGACGTCGAGCTTGCGCTGATCGCCGAAGCCGCGACGGGTCGCATCTCGGACACGCTGTACGCGCGCTTCGCCGCGCTCGGCCGCCCGGACGGCCGCTTCGGCCCTGCAATCAACTCGACGGCCTGGGGAATCCTCGCCTACGCCCAGGTCGGGCGCCCTGTCAAGCTGCGCGTGTCCTATCTCCTGCACCACCAGCAGCGGTCGGGAGGATGGGGCTGGATCGCGGGAGCTGCACCGGACTCCAACGACACGGCAGCGGTCATCCAGGCGCTGCGCACGCAGGGCGTTCGAGGACGACCGATCGCGCGGGGGATCGCCTTTCTGCGTCGCCTGCAAAACGCCGACGGCGGTTTCGAGCTCACCGCAGGGCGAGGTTCCGATGCACAGTCGACGGCCTGGGCGATCCAGGCCTTCATCGCGGCGCGCGTCAAACCTCCGGCCCGAGCGTTTCGCTACCTCGCCGGCCTCCGGCGCACGGACGGCAGCTATCGCTATTCGCGCAAGTACGGAGCAACACCGGTGTGGGTGACGTCACAGGTGCTGCCCGCGCTCGCGCGAAAGTCTTTCCCGCTCCGCTAGCATCGTGGACGGCGCTCGCGCGCCGTTCTATGAGGGCCTAGGCGAGACACACACCTTTTCCGCCCTGCCTTCCGAGGAGGTCCTCTCTTGCAACGCTCGAGCGGCACGCTCGCCGCAGCGAACATCACGAAGCACCATGCAGCGCAGCTCGTCCTCAGTGACGTCACGCTTGTCGTGCCGCCGGGCAGCCGCATCGGCCTCGTCGGGCCGAACGGCGCGGGGAAGTCGACCCTCCTGCGCATCCTCGCCGGGCTTGAGGAGCCCGATGCCGGAACGGTGCGCCGTCTTCCGCCTGAGCTCGCAGTCGGTTATCTGCCTCAGGAATCGGACGCGGATCCCGCCGAGTCGCTCGGCGCGTACCTTGGACGGCGGACGGGCGTTGCGTCGGCGGCTGCGGAGATGGATGAGCTTGCGCGACGGCTCGAACGAGAGCCGAAGCTGGCGGAACGCCACGCAGCTGCGCTCGACCGGTTCCTGACGCTTGGCGGCGGCGATCTCGATGCACGCGCGGGCGCAGTCTGCGCAGAGGTGGGTTTGAACGTGCCGCTCGACGCAGCGCTCGGCGCGCTGTCGGGGGGCGAGGCCGCGCGCGCCCAGCTGGCCGCTGTGTTGCTTGCGCGCTTCGACGTCTTTCTGCTCGACGAGCCGACGAACGATCTCGACTTCGCAGGGCTCGACCGCTTGGAGAGGTTCGTCACCAATCTCCCCGGGTCGGTCGTCGTCGTGTCACACGACCGCGACTTCCTCGACCGCACGGTCGAGCGCGTCGTCGAGCTGGACGAGTGGACACATCACGCGACCGAGTTCGCCGGGGGCTGGAGCGAGTACGAGCAAGCGCGCGCTCGATCGTTGCGGCGGCAAACGGAGGCTTACGGCGCCTACGAAGGCGAGCAGGCTCGGCTCGAGGAGCAGTTGCGGCGGATGCAGCAGTGGGAGGAGCGCGGCTACGGCCAGGGTCGCAAGAAGAAGAAGACCAAGGACGTGAAGAAGTCGATCGGTGGGCGCATCGAGCGGCTCGGCGCGGTCGACAAGCCGTACGAGCCGTGGGAGCTCCGCCTCGAGCTCGCTCCGCAGAGTCGCAGCGGCGACGTCGTCGTTCGACTCGAGCGTGCGGTGGTCGAGCGCGGTTCGTTCCGGCTCGGCCCGCTCGACCTCGAGCTCTCCTGGGCCGATCGCCTCGCGATCGAGGGCGCGAACGGGAGCGGCAAGACGACGCTGCTCGACGCGATCCTGGGCCGATTGCCGCTTGCCGCGGGCACGCGCCGGCTCGGCCCGGGTGTCGTGCTCGGTGAGGTCGCCCAGCAGCGGAGCGAGCTCGCGCAGGGCTTGTTGCTGCCGGCATTCACGGAAGCCGCGGGCGTGAACGAGGAAGCGGCCCGCACCCTCCTCGCGAAGTTCGGCCTCGGCGCCGACCACGTGCTCCGCGACGCGGGCTCGCTCTCGCCCGGCGAGCGCACGCGTGCATTGGTTGCTCTGCTCGCGGCTCGCAGCGTGAACTGTCTCGTCCTCGACGAGCCCACGAACCATCTTGACGTTGCTGCGATCGAGGAGCTCGAGCGCGCGCTCGACGCTTTCCCCGGAACGATTCTGCTCGTAACGCATGACCGGCGCTTCCTCGCCGGCTTTCGCGCTACGCGGACGCTGGAGCTGTCACCCAGCCCGGCTCGATCCGCTCGAGCCGGCCCTCGCTGACGAGGCGCTCGACCAGGTGGTCGTCGAACAGCCAACGCCAGCTGAACCACGTGCGAACGATCTCGGTCTCCGCCGCGACAACTGCGGCGCGGACCGCTGCGATGACGAGCTCCTCGATGTCGCCTTCTCCGCGCGGCTCGGGGTAGGCATGGTCGTAGCGAGCGAGTTCGCTCATATGTGCATGCCCGCCTGCGGGCAGCTGGACCCGGAGGCTGCGGCTGACGACCGCGCCGCACCGCTCGAGTGGTGCGCGCAACGATTTCAGCTCCCTGGGCTTGATGCCCAGCTCGGTCTGCAGGTCGGCGAGTGTCGACGGGCCAGCTGCCGCCAGGTGAGTGAGCACTCGTGCCCACTCCGCTTCGCCTTCCATGCGCGCGAGCTCGGAGCGGCAGATCCCGTCGACCAGAGCGAGGCTCTCGTCCGTGAGCAGGATCGACTTGCCGTTATGGACCTTGAGCTCGTGGACGTCAGCCCGCTCCGCCAGCTCGAAGTACCACGGGTACTTCGTGGCCGGCCACGAACCGAATCCTCGGCTGCCGGCGGCGTACGGCTCTTCGTGACATGCCTCGAACAAGCTGGGCAGCGCCGAGTCCGGCGTCCGCGTGAGCATCCCTCGGTCGCCCAGGAACGCGAGTGCTTCCTCCGGGGATTCGAGCGCGCGGTCGGGGGTAAGCCTGCACAGGTAGGCCCGCCGCTTCTGGAGCTCCTTCACAGCCCGTATCTTGGCAGCCGGTTTCCGCGTTTTCCCTGCAGACACGAAGAATTCCATCGAAAGGAGACGAATCATGGGTATGGGAGTCAGCCTTCTCCTCGTCGCCGTCGGAGCGGTCCTTGTCTGGGCCGTCAACACGACGGTGACCGGCATCGAGATCCACACGATCGGTTGGATCCTTCTCGCCGTGGGCGCGATCGGCGCACTGCTCTCGCTCATCTTCTGGTCGAGCTGGGGTGGCATCGGTGGTTCCGCCGAGGGTCGGCGCCGGACGGTCGTTCGCGAGGACTACTAGGTCGAGCATCACCTCTGATCGAGAGCCCCGCCTTCGGCGGGGCTCTTTCTTTACGGCGTGCCGAGCCTGTCGAGCGGCCAGTAGGTCAGGACGACCTTGCCGATGATGTTCGCGCGCGGCACGAGCCCCCAGACTCGTGAGTCGCACGAGTGTGCGCGGTTGTCTCCCTCCACCAGGTACAGCCGCGGCGGGATGCGTCGCATCGTGCCGACCGGCGGAATGTCGATGAGCTCTTTCGTGTCGCGGTCGCGACGTGCCGGAGCGATGTAGGGCTCGGCAAGGCGCCGCCCGTCGATGTAGGTCACGCCGGCCCGCTCGGACCAGGCCTCACCGGGCAGGCCGACGATCCGCTTCACGAAGATGCCGCCGATGCATTCGCGACGTGCCGCGTCCGGCGCATGAAAGACCACGATGTCGCCTCTCCTCGGGGCATGGAAGTGGTAGATGAACCGATTGGCGAGAACGCGGTCCGAGGTCCCTGCTTCACAGTCGGGTTCGGGCCGGGCGCAGTGGAGTGTCGGTTCCATCGAGGGAGACGGGATTCGATACGGATTGACGACCCATGCCTTGACTGCGAACACGATCACGACCGCGCCGAGGATCGTGGTCACCCAGTCGATCAGCACGCGCGGCCCGTGTGAGAGGTTCGGAAAGAGCCGTTCGATCGGACCGCGCAACGGCGCGGTTACGCGACGGCCGGGGCGAGCTCGCGCCCGATCAGGGCCACCGTCTCCAGATCGTCGTGCGCGAGGTGCTGCAGCATGACGCGCTCGTAGCCGATCTCCTCGATCTGCTTGAGGCGCTCGACTGCCTGAGCGATCGTCCCGACCGGGCCGTGCTCGCGGTCGCGCTCGAGGACATCTTCCGGGCTCCGTCCGAAGCGCGCGCCGATCCGCCGTGCCGACTCCAACACCTCCTGCTCGTTGCGGCCGATGACGCAGGGCGCCATCAGCGAGTAGCGCAGAGTGGAGGGATCGCGGCCGCCGCGCTCGCAGGCTTCGTCGAGCAGCTGCTTGCGCTCGCGGACCTGATCGAGCGTGCCGAACAGGGCGTTGTACTCGTCGGCGAATCGGACCGCGGGCCCGGCCGTGCCGGGCTTGGCGCTGCCGCCGACGAGGATGGGTAGGTCGGGCCGGCCGAGCCCGGGGGCGTCGACGAGCCTGTGGTACGTGCCCTCGAAGGTGACGCGGTCCTCGTGGAGGAGGTCGTGCACGATCTCGATCTGCTCGCCGAGCCATGCGACCCGCTCGCGCACGGTGCCGAACTCGAACCCATACGCCTCGTGCTCGCGTTCCTGCCAGCCGGCTCCCATGCCCAGCGTTACGCGGCCGCCCGAGATCTCGTCCGCCGTTGCCGCACAGCGCGCGAGCACCGACGGGTGCCGGAACGTCGCGGGGGAGACGAGCGTGCCGAGCTCGAGCTTCGTTGTGCGCGCCGCCAGTCCGGCGATCGTCGCCCACGCGTCGAGGACGCAACGATCCTCGTCGAACCCGGAGATGTAGTGGTCGGACCGGAAGAGGGCCTCGACGCCGTGCTCCTCGCAGGCCGACGCAAGCGCGACCCAGTCGTCCCAGGTCACACCCTCCTGGCCCTCGATCATGAGCGCGAGCCGCACGAAGCGGAAGCCTATGTTGGCCGAACCAGGCGTGTGTGGAAGAAAAGTCACACTTTCGGCACGAACTCCATGTCCTTTCGAGTCGGTTTGGCCAGCGTCCCGGCGGGACCTGTCGGGGACAGTCCCCGCCGTGGCTCGCGTCGGCATGGGCGGGCGGGCCTCGTCTCGGCTGGCTCTAGAGGGCGTCGCTAGCATCGACCCCATGGCCGTTGCCTCGCCCGAGCAGTACCTCGCCGACCTCAATCCCACGCAGCGGGAGGCCGTGCTGGCCACTGAGGGGCCGCTGCTCGTCATCGCCGGCGCCGGTTCCGGCAAGACCCGGGTCCTCACGTATCGCGTCGCGCATCTGATCAACGCCGTTGGTGCGAAGCCGAACGAGATCCTCGCCATCACCTTCACGAACAAGGCGGCGGGCGAGATGAAGGAGCGCCTGCAACGGCTGCTCGGGCGCACCGGCCAGGGGCTGTGGATCCTCACCTTCCACGCCGCGTGCGGCCGCATCCTGCGCCGCGAGGCGCAGCGGCTCGGCTACCGCTCGAACTTCACGATCTACGACCAGGCCGACCAGGTCCGGCTGGTGAAGCAATGCCTGGAGGAGCTGGAGCGCGACCCGAAGCGATTCACGCCGCGCGGCATCCACAACCAGATCTCGCACGCGAAGAACCGCCTGATCTCACCGGACGAGTACGCGAACCAGGTGCAGTCGTTCTACGACCAGACGGTCGCTGACGTCTACCAGCTGTATCAACGCCGCCTCTTCGCCTCGAACGCCGTCGACTTCGACGATCTGCTCATGCTCACCGTCGACGTGCTCGAACGCTTCCCAGACGTGCGCGAGAAGTGGCAGAAGGCGTTCCGCTACATCCTCGTCGACGAGTACCAGGACACGAACCACGCGCAGTACCGGCTGCTGCAACTGCTCGCCGAGAAGCATGGGAACTTGATGGCCGTCGGCGATCCGGACCAGTCGGTGTACGGCTTCAGAGGCGCCGACATCAACAACATCCTCGACTTCGAGCGCGACTTCCCCGGCACGCGCACGATCGCGCTGGAACAGAACTACCGCTCGACCAACTCGATCCTCGATGCGGCGAACAACGTCATCTCCAACAACCGGGAGCGCAAGCCGAAGGAGCTCTGGTCCGAGCTCGGCGACGGCGAGCCCGTCCGCGTGCTGGAGGTGGAGGACGAGCACGCCGAGGCGCGATTCGTTGCCGCAGGGATCGCGGGCCTCGTCGAAGAAGGCTTTTCGGGGGACGAGGTCGCGATCTTCTACCGGACGAACGCACAGTCGCGAGTCCTCGAGGACGTCCTCGTCCGGCAGGGCGTTGCGTACCAGGTAATCGGCGGCCCGCGTTTCTACGAGCGCGCCGAGATCAAGGACGCGATCGCCTACTTGCAGGCGATCGACAATCCCTACGACGCAGTCTCGTTGCAGCGGATAGCGAACAGGCCGCGGCGCGGCATCGGCGACTCGAGCCTCGCGCGCCTGCAGACCTGGGCCGATGCGCAGGGACGCTCGCTGTGGGAGGCGACAGAGTTCGCGGAGGAGGCGGGAGTCGGCGCCGCTCCGCTGAGAGCGGTGCAGGGATTCCGAACGCTGATGCAGTCCCTGCAGTCCGGTGCCCTCGAGTTTCCCGTCTCGGAGCTCCTCGAGCGCACGCTCGAGCGCAGCGGCTATCTCGAGGCGCTGGAGGCCGAGCGCACGATCGAGGCCCAGGGACGCCAGGAGAACCTGCAGGAGCTGGTCGGCGTCGCCCGCGAGTACCAGGAGAGAGCGGAGGAGCCTTCCCTCTCCCATTTCCTGCAGGAGATCTCCCTCTACTCCGACCAGGATGCGATCCGCGGCGAGGAGAGCCTCGTCACGCTGATGACCCTCCACAACGCCAAGGGGCTCGAGTTTCGCGCCGTCTACCTGATCGGGATGGAGGAGGGAATCTTCCCGCACAGCAGGTCGATCGAGGAGCAGGGGATCGAAGAGGAGCGCCGGCTCGCGTACGTCGGCATGACGCGCGCGCGCGAGCAACTGACGCTCACGCACGCGTCGTCGCGATCACTGTGGGGCTCGCGTGGCTACAATCTGCCCTCGCGCTTTCTCGACGAGTTGCCGAGCTCGATCGAACGCGAACGGCTGCGGCCTGCATCCTGGTCGTCGTACGGCGCGCAGGGCGTAGCGCCGCGCGAGGACGTCCCTTCGCTCTCCACGGGAGACTCGGTCCGCCACGGCACGCTCGGTGAGGGCGTCGTCACTCAGATGGAAGCCGGCGGGGTCGTCACCGTTCGCTTCGCTGACGGAAGCGAGCGCCGCCTGATGCTCGACTACGCGCCCCTCGAGCGCATCCCGTAGAAACTGGCTGCCTGCCGCGCCAGACGCTCGAGTCGCCCGTCGACGAGTTCCCGCGTCCGCCAGCGCGCCCGGAGGTACCGCGGCGCGAGCGCAGGCCGGGGCCCGCGGGACGTCATGACGTGCGTTGCATGGAGCGCCGACAGCATCGGCGTCTTGCCTGCGAGCGCATGGTTCGCATCGGCTTCCGGGCCGTACCAGAGCTCGCCCGTCGATTCGGGAACGTGTCCGTAGCCGTGGTTCTGGTGAACGGCGTGGACATGTTCGGTGGCGTCGGTCACGCGGATCCCGAGCGAGCGGGCACGAAAGATCATCCAGTTGTCCCACCGTGGCCGGCCGACCGCGAACGGCGGCAGATCGACGAGCGGGCTGGTGCGCGAGAAAACGAAGTAGTCGAGCCAGAGCGGCTCCGCGCGGCTGCCCTCGGCGGCGACCTTGGCACGGAGCGACTGCTGCCAGCCTTGGCCGAAGTCGAGCCGTTCGTGGAGAGCGACGTTCCAGCGGCTTCCGATCATGAGATGCGTTGAGGGGAGGCGTTTCGCAGCGTCGAGGAAGTCGTCGAACAGAATGATGTCGGCGTTCACGTACGCGAGCAGAGGAGACCGCGAAGCCGTTCTCGCCGCTTCGAACGCCGAGTCGAGCAACGGCGTGCCGTGCTCGTTCCGCCGAATCTCGGGGACGTGCCGCACTCCCAGGTCCAGGGCCGCCTGTGCGGTTCCCTCGTCGTCGCCGCAGAGAATCACTTCGACTTCGGGACCGAGCCGTGTCCAGCTCTCGATCGCGTTGCGCTGGATCACGCCGGTGTCACCGGCGAATCCCTTCGGGACGGTGAAGACGGTGAGGAGAGGCACGGCAGCAGTCTGACGTGATAACAAAAGCAGGAGTGTCCATCGAGATCAGACAGCCCGGGGAGGACGAGCTCCGTGCGGCCATGCAGGCCGGCGAGGCGGCGTTCGGCGAGGAGCAGCGCGAGGGCGAGTTCGAGCGGTTCAGAAAGATGCTCCCGCGCGACCGCTGGTTCGCTGCCTATGACGGCGGTCGACCAGTCGGGACAACGACCTCATTCCCCTTTCGGCTGACCGTTCCCGGAGGCGAGTTGGCCGCAGGCGGCGTCACCTGGGTGGGAGTCCTTCCGAGCCACCGGCGCCGCGGCATCCTCAGGGAGCTGATGAAGCGGCAACTCGAGGACCTGCGCGACCGCGGCGAACCGTTGGCGATGCTCTATGCGTCCGAGCCCCTCATCTACGGGCGCTTCGGCTACGGAGTTGCCGCGCCCGCGGTCACGATGGACGGCGAGACCGCGAGGTTCTCGTACCGCGACGATCCCGGCCCGACAGGAGCGGTCAGGATCGTCGACACCGAGGAAGCGCTGCGCGTGCTGCCGCCGGTCTACGACGCCGTCCGCCGCGAGGTCCCCGGTTTCGTCGCACGGGATTCCGATGTGTGGAAGCTGACCCGGCTCGCGGATCCGGAGCACTGGCGCCGCGGAGCGGGCCCGAAGTTCCTTGCCGTAATCGAGTTCGACGGCAAGCCGGTCGGTTACGCGATCTACCGCATCAAGTCCGACTGGCAGGACGGGTTCTCGACGAGCCAGGTCCGGCTGATCGAGGCGGTCGCCACGTCTCCGGTGGCGACGCGCGAGCTCTACCGCTTCGTCTACGGGATCGACCTCGTCGTCCGCGTGGAGGGGAGATACGACCCCGGCTCGCCGCTCTTCTTGATGGTGAGCGACCCGCGCAGCCTCCACCTGAAGGTCTCCGAGGGTCTCTGGCTGCGCTTCGTCGATCTCGAGGCGGCACTTGCCGGGCGCACGTACGCCGGCAACGATGCAGTGGTCGTCGACGTGCAGGATTCGTTCTGCCCCTGGAACGCCGGGCGGTGGCGGATCGGCACGACGGTGGAGCGGACGGATGACGAAGCCGACCTCGAGCTCGACACTGCCGACCTTGCGTCGGCCTACCTCGGCGCCTTCGACTTCAACGAGCTCGCGGGGGCGGAGCGCGTCCGCGAGCTGAAGCCCGGCGCGCTGCAACGCGCAACCGATCTCTTCCGTACGTCGCGTCCGCCGTACTGTCCGGAGGACTTCTGACGGCATTCGACATTCGAACTGTCGAGAACCTCGACGAGTTCACGCGCGCCGTTCTCGCGATCGGCCAGTACTTCGGCATGGTTCCGAACGAGGAGCGCATGCAGCGCTTCACGGACCTGCTCCCGCTCGAGCGCATGCACGGGGCGTGGTCGAATGGGACGATCGTCGGTGGAGCAGGAGCGTTCGCGTTCAACCTGATCGTGCCGGGTGGGGATCTGCCGACCGCGGGGATCAGCGTCGTCGGCGTGCTGCCCACGCACAGGCGGCGCGGCGTCCTGCGCTCGCTGATGCGCGCGCAGCTCGACGATGCACACGAACGCGGGGAGCCACTCGCGGCGCTGTGGGCGTCCGAGGAGTCGATCTACGGGCGCTTCGGCTACGGCCTCGCATCGTTCTGCGGCGAGATCACGCTCGCGCGCGAGCACACCGCGTTCGCGCAACCGTTCGAGCCGGAGGGAACGCTGCGGCTGATCGAGCCGGAAGAGGCGCGGGACGCGATCCCACCGGTGTTCGAGCGCATTCGGCCGGAGTGGCCAGGCATGTTCTCGCGGAATAGCGCCTGGTGGGAGAACCGCGAGATCGCCGATCCCGAGGAACGTCGCGACGGCGCGGGCCCGAAGCGCTGGGTCGCATACGAACGCGACGGGTCGATCGAGGGCTACGCCGTCTACCGGCACAAACCGGGCTTCGAAGCAGGCACGACGAGCGCGGAGCTGCGAGTCCTCGAGGCCCTGGGCACGTCGCCGGAAGCGCTGCGCGATCTCTGGGCCTACCTGCTTGCCGTCGACTGGGTCGCGACCGTCAACGCCTATCTGCTGCCGCCCGACCATCCACTGTTCCTGCTGCTGGCGACGCCGCGGCGCCTGCGCTACCGGATGGGCGACGGAATCTGGGTTCGCCTTGTCGACGTCGGCGCGGCGCTCTCGGGCCGGAGCTATTCGAGCGACGACTCGATCGTCTTCGACGTCGCTGACGAGTTCTGTCCGTGGAACGAGGGACGGTGGAAACTCGCTGGAGGCCGCGCCGACCGGAGCAAGGACGAAGCCGAGGTGTCGCTTCCCGTGCAGTCGCTCGGCTCCGCGCTCCTCGGCGGCGTCTCGTTCGCCGCGCTCCGGCGCGCGGGCCGGGTCGTCGAGTTGAAGGCCGGGGCGATCGAGCGAGCGGACGCGCTCTTCCGCTGGGACCGCCACCCTTGGTGTCCGGAGATCTTTTAGACCGATCGAAGTCCGGCCTGCTTCGCAGGCCATGATGACTTCGATCGGCTTGCTGTTTGGATCCGGGTCCCGGGGTAACGGACTCGAGCCGGGTCTCGGGTAGCCGACGCCGGCGAAGCCGGCATCGGCGGCGAAAGATTCCTACAGGAGCGTTGGCTAGACTGCCGCTCCCAGGGCGGTTAGCTCAGTTGGGAGAGCACCAGCTCGACAAGCTGGGGGTCACTGGTT
>DAINSN010000016.1:0-21386 GCA_036741295.1 Gaiellaceae bacterium | reverse complement strand
TTCCACGGATCCCGGGCTCCAGGACCGAGTGACGCACGGGGGACGCCTTGAAGTGGGTCCCGCCGATCTGCCCTGGGGTGAGGCCGAATCCGTTGCAGGCGGCGGTGGCCGCCGGTGATGAAGTTGCGACCGCGGCGCAGAGGGCCACCGCCAGCACTCCGACGACGACGCTCGGGCGCGAGTCCAGCACAAGCGCCATTGAAGCAATCGTTCAGTGATCCCGCCTGATTGAATGAACTCGTGGCAAGCGGATCCCCGGCTGGCCTCCCGATTCGGCGCAATACGGTGATCCTGTCGGCCACGATGGCGGTCAATTCCGCCGTGCTCCAGTTGACCGCCGCGGTCTCGTCGCTGACGTTCGTGCTCGTCACCGGGGTGAGAGGGCTGCTCGGCCTGGGCCCGGCGATCTTCCTCACGTCCTCGGGGCTGACTGCGGTTCCGGCAGGCCGCCTGATGGACCGCATCGGCCGCACGCCCGTGATGACGGCCGGCTTCGCTCTCGGTGCGAGCGGGTGCGCACTCACGGCTCTCGCAACGCGCACCGATTCGACGGTCGCGGTGATCGCCGGCTTCGCGCTCGTCGGCGCGTCGAGCGGCATCTCGCTCCTTATCCGCACGGCGGCGGGCGACATGTACCCGCCCGCCCGGCGCGCCCGCGGGATCTCGTACGTGTTGTTCGGTTCGGTCTTCGGCGCGATCCTCGGCCCAACAGTCTTCGGCCCGCTCTTCGCGGGAAAGGAAGTGAAGGCCGAAGCGCTGACCGTTCCGTGGCTCGCAGCGGGAGGGCTCGCGTTGGTCGCCCTCGGGCTGGTGCAATTCGTCCGGCCGGATCCGAAGCGGATCGCCGAGTTGATCGGGAGCCGCGACGACATGCCGCCGCAGGCCGCCGCCCCGCTCGGAGAACTCGTGCGCCGGCCCGGCGTTCGACCCGCCATGCTCGCCGCGCTTGCAAGTTTCGGAGTGATGGTCTCGGTGATGAATCTCTCCGGCTACGTCGTCGTGGAGCACCACCACCACAGCCAGGACTCCGTGTTTCCGATCATCGGCGCACATGTCTTCGGGATGTACGCGCTCGTCCTCGTGATCGGGGCCTTGATCGACCGTGTCGGGCGGGTGCCCGCGCTGCAACTGGGGCTCGTCGTGATGGCCGTATCGACGATCGGACTGCTCTGGGTCTCGAGCGTCTGGGCGACGGCCGTGCTGTTGCTTGGCCTTGGACTGGGATGGAACTTCTCCTTCGTCGCCGCAACCGCTCAGCTCGCCGATCGCACGAGCCCGGCGGAGCGCGGCAAGCTGCTCGGCTTCAACGACTTGCTCGGCGCACTCTTCGGCGCGAGCCTCGCCCTGCTCGGCGGGTATGCGCTCGACGCGATCGGCGTCGGCGCGCTGGCGATCGGCGCAACGGCCATCGTGGCCGCGCCGGTGTTTCTGATCGCGCGCACGGCATCCGGTCCCGCGGTGAGACAGCAGACATGAACGTCCCTCGCCTTCGGCTCGCTCCCGTGGGGGAAACCATGTTTCCCCCCCACGAGCCCCCTTCTTTAGAAGTCGCCTCTCCCCCGCTCATAGGCCACAGATCGGCCTATGAGCATGCGCGCTCTGCGCACGCTCGTCGTCGTCTCAGCGTGTGCCCTGCTCGTGCTTTCAGGAGCCTCGACGAATGCTGCTCGGGCAGAAGCGCCGACGCGTCGGTACCAATCACGCCCCGACCTGAAGCCGCCGACCGTCGAGATCCTGAAGCACACGAAGCGCACGACGCCCGGCTACATCTTCATCGCGCCGAAGAAGGACGTCGTCCAGGCGGGGCCACTCATCCTCGACAACCGCGGTCGGGTCGTCTGGTTCCTGCCGCTCAACACGCATGGGGTGACCGACTTCCGCGTGCAGCGATACCACGGACGGCCGGTCCTGACGTGGTGGCACGGCCAACCGGACAAAGGCAGCGGGAAGAGCGGCTATTCCATCTACGACGACTCCTACCGGCTCGTCGCACAGCTGCAACCGGGGAACGGGATGCTCGGTGACATCCACGAGTTCAAGATCACACCTCGAAACACCGCCCTGATCACGATCTCGCGCCAGGTTCGTGTGAAGGGAAGGAGAATTCTCGAAGGCGGTATCCAGGAGCTGAACATCAAGACCGGCCGTGTGCTCTTCGAGTGGCACAGCATCGATCACGTCCAGCTCGTGGAGTCGTACTACAGCCTGCCCAAGGATCCAGGACGGATCTTCGACTACTTCCACGTCAACTCGATCGAGATCGATCACGACGGGAACCTGCTCGTCTCTGCCCGCAACACGCACACGATCTACAAGGTCAGCCGTCGAACCGGGAAGATCCTCTGGCGGCTCGGCGGCAGACGAAGCGACTTCACGCTTGGACGCGACGTGCGGTTTGCCTGGCAACACGACGCCCGTCGCCGGCCGGACGGCGCTCTGACGCTCTTCGACAACTCCGCAGGACCGCAGGTTCGCAAGCAGTCGCGCGGCCTTGTCCTGCGCCTGGACATGAAGCGGATGCACGCTACCGTCGTCCGCAGCTTCGTCCACCGGCCGCCGATCGTCGCAGTCGACCAGGGAAACATGCAACGGCTTCCCGGGGGCGACTACTTCGTCGGCTGGGGCCACCAGCCGCACTTCACGGAGTTCGGGCCGCGGGGGACGATCCTCTTCGACGGTCGCTTCGGACGAGGGCGCGTGGATTCGTACCGCGCGTATCGGCTTCCCTGGATCGGCCGGCCCTTGCAGCACGCGCTCGCTGTAGCCGTGCGCGGCCAAAGCGTCTACGCCAGCTGGAACGGCGCGACGGAGGTGTCGAGCTGGCAGCTTCTTCAGGGCCCGCGGAAGACCGAGCTTCGCCCGATCCGTGACGTGGCGAAGACCGGGTTCGAGACGAGGATCCCACTCGGAACCAGCGATGCCGGCTGGATCGCAGTGCGCGCGCTCGATGGGCGCCGGCGGTCTCTCGGACGTTCGACTGCCCTGAACTTGGGTTGAGCCCGTTTATGCTCTCGCGCGTGAGGCGGGCTCTCTTCGCATTCGTCGTGCTGACGCTGCTGCTGGCCGGGTGTGGTCACTCCAAGAAGAAGAGCACCGTGGAGGCGGGCACGACGACCCAAGCGGCGGCGGCGCCCGCGCGCACCTACCACTCGCGTCCCGACCTCAAGCCGCCGCTGGTGCAGATCCGGACCGCGGCGCACGACACCGCGCCCGGCTACCTCTTCATCGCCCCGAAGATGGTCGTGGCGCAGGCCGGCCCGATGATCATGGACAACCGCGGCGAGGTGGTCTGGTTCAAGCCGCTGAACACACGCGGCGTCACGGATTTCCGCGTCCAGCAGTATCGCGGCAAACCGGTGCTCACCTGGTGGCGCGGACACGTCTCGAACGTGGGCGTCGGTGACGGCTGGTACGTCATCTACGACACGTCGTACCGCCCCGTTGCAGAGGTGCGTCCCGGAAACGGGCTCGTCGGTGACGTGCACGAGTTCCTCATCACCAAGAACAACACGGCGCTCTTCACCGTGTACCACCGGCTACCCCTCGATCTCTCCTCCGTCGGCGGCCCGAAGGAGGGCAAGATCTGGGACGGGATCGTGCAGGAGGTCGACATCCGGACGGGTCGCGTCCTCTTCGAGTGGCACAGCTATCCCCAGGTGGCGATCACCGAGTCGTACGCGCCGCCGCCGAAGGCGCAGGCTGGCCCGAAGGCCCCGCCCTTCGACTACTTCCACGTCAACTCGATCGACCGTGAGCCGAACGGCAACCTGCTGGTGTCCGCGCGCAACACGCACACGGTCTACGAGATCGATCACAAGACGAAGAAGGTGCTCTGGCGGCTCGGCGGCAAGAAAAGCGATTTCAAGCTAGGCGCTGGAGTTAGATTCGCCTGGCAGCACGATGCGCGGCGCCGGCCGGACGGGACGATCACGATCTTCGACAACGGAGCGGCACCGCCCGTCGAGAAGTTCTCGCGTGTCCTGGTCCTGCGGGCCGACACCGCTGCGAAGAAGGCGACACTCGTGCGGAGCTACCACCATCCGCAGCGGCTCCTGGCGCCCTTCGAAGGCAACGCGCAGTTCCTGCCGAATGGGAACATCGTCGTCGGCTGGGGCGCGCAGCCGTACGTGAGCGAGTTCTCACGTAGCGGCGCACTGCTCTTCGACGCGTACTTCGGCGACGGTAAGCCTCCGGGCATGGACGCCGACTCGTATCGCGCCTACCGCTTCGCGTGGCGCGGGCATCCGACTGACCGGCCCGTGGTCGTAGTCGCCGGAGATGCCGCGTATGCAAGTTGGAACGGCGCTACCGACGTAGTGCGGTGGCAGGTGCTCGCGGGCCCGGCGGCCGGTCAGTTGAAGCCGGTGCAAACCGTCGCGAAGAACGGCTTCGAGACTCCGATCCGCCTCGAGAAGTCAGCCGCCTTCTACGCGGTGAAGGCAATCGGCCGGGACGGGAAGGTTCTCGGGACGTCCGAGGCTGTTGCGCCGCAGCCTTAGTACGTAGCGTTCAGCTGGCGCGGATGACGCGCAACCGAGTCAGCTCGCGGTCGCGCTCGTCGATGATCTCTTCGAGGTGGGCGACTTTCATGCGCAGCGTCTCCGTGGTCGTGACCAGTTCGATGAACGCGCGCTGGCGTTCCTTCAGGAGCGCCTCGACGCTGTGCAGCTTGATCTCGGGATCCTGGATCAGGCTCGGCGCGACGGGCGCCGGGACCGCTACCGCTACGGGTGCCGGAGCTGGAACCGGAGGCAGGACTGCTGCCGGTGCCGGTGACGCCGACCAAGCCACTACGTCTGCAGGGGCGGGGACCGGAGGCGGAGCGACGGGTGCCGCCGGCGTAGCCGTCGGCAGGGGCTGTACGTCCTCGATGTCGAGCACCTGCTCGGCGATCGCGCGGGCGAGCGCCAGCCAGGAGATCCGCCCGGTCTCGATGAGGATCTGACCAAGGCGAAGCCCGGTCCGCTCCTGTTCCGCAAGCGCGGCCGCGAGCTCGGCTTCAGAAATCTCGTTCTTCTCGACCAGGATCTGGCCGATGGGACGTTTCCGCATTCGAGTCCTATCGGCAGGAACGGCGCTGGACGAAAGAGCGTCGTTCAGCGACGCCTGAAGCGGCGCGGCGCCTCGTCCTCGAGGAGCGCGGGCTCCTCGCTCTCGTCGAAAGCCTCCGGGCCGTCGAAGCCCTCCTCCCAGGGGTCCGAGCGGGCTAGCTCTTCGGCCGGGAGCACGCGAACGTGCCGCGGCAACTCCTGCTCGTGGGCCGTCTCGTCGCCGTCCTGACGGCGGCGCCACCAGCCACGGGACGAGTCACGCACCTCCTCGGCCTCGGCCGCGGGCGGCAACTCCGGCTCCTCCGGCGCGGGCTCGGGCTCCGGCGCGCTCTCGACGATCGGTTCCTCTTCCCGCGCGGGAGCCCCAATGATCGTCATCGCGTCCGACGGTTCCTGTGCCTCCTCGAAGGCGGTCCACCCGAGGGAGTCGTGCTCGTCCGTGTCTTCGGCCCGCTGGGCCTCCACCACGGGATGAGCGGCAACCGTCGCCGCAGGCTGCACGAACGACAGGTGCTCGCGCGCCGCGAGCCACTCGATCAGGCAGACGATCGCGAACGCACCTGCCATGGCGACGAGGATCGCCCACCACGAGAGCTTCGCCACCCCCAGAGCGACCGCGACGGCGATCAGGAACCCGACCTCGCCGCCGATGCGCCAAACCGCCGGCGGAACTCCCTCGCGCGGCGCGCGCACGCCGTACCCGTAGGACGGAGGCTGCGTCCACGACTGCTGCGTCCAGCCCGACGAGCGGAGGGCGCGCAGGTCGGCGCGCAGGGACGCGGCGTGCCGGTGGAACGAGTCCACGGCCTCGAGCGTGCGCAGGGCAGCGTCCAGCTGGGCCGCGTGACGGTAGAAGGAGTCGAACGCAGCCTTGACACTCTCCTGCTCGTAACCCTGCTCGGCGACGGGCAGATCGTCGACGCGGGGCAACGGCTCGCGCGCCGGAGTCTGTGGAGTGGGCCAGGCTTCGGGCTCCATTAGCAGGACATTATGCGTTCAACCGGCCCCAGAAGAACAGCCCTCCAAACTCTTCGCCCGCGCCTCAGCCCGCGGCTTCCGCACTTTTTAGGCCACGAACGGCCCAGGCGGCAAATCCGGCGATCAGCCCGACCGCGATCGCGAACGCCGCCAGCGTCAGCACGGGGCTGCCGGAGATGAAGCCACGACCGGCCTCGAGCAGCGCCGTGATCGGATTCACTGAAGCGACAGCGTGGATCCAGCCCTGAAGCAGATCGAGCGGGACGTAGACCGGAGCGAAGAAGAGGAGCAGGAAGACCGGCATCTGCATCACCGGCGCGGCTTGCTGCGTGCGCAAGCGCATCGCCACGCCCGTCGCCCAGAGCGTCCCTGCGAGATTGAGGAGCAGCGCGAGCGCGTAAAGCCCGAACAAATCGATTCCGTTCCCGCCGATGTTCATCTGCGCGAGCAGCGCGACGACGGTCACGACGCTGGCCACGGTCAGCCAACGGACGAGCGCTGAGACCACATAGCCCAACAAGATCCCACCGCGGTTCGGGGCGGCGAGCATCAGGCGCCGCATGAAGCCGCTCTCGAAATCGCGCGCAATGCCAAACCCGGTGAACACGCCGGCAAACGCTGCCGACTGCAGCAGGACGAAGACGAACTGGAACGCGGTATATCCGGTCGGAAAGTCGAACCCTGGGACTTGCGAGATGCGCGACAGGCCGCCCACGAATGCGGTGAAGAAGAAAAGCGGGAACGCGAGCGACGGCAGCAGGAAAGCTGGATTCGTGAAGAACATGTGCAGCACACGCCACGACACGCCGCGCGCGACAGCCAACACGTCTTTCATGTTCGCTCCAGCCGTCGCCACAGTGCATGCGTCGCGAGCACGAAGCCGACGAGGCTGAGACCGCCGGCGGCTGCGAAGCCAAGCCCGAGCGCCTCCCAGTTCCACCCTTCGATTACGAGCGAGCGCACTGCCTCGATCAGGTAGGAGACCGGGTTGACCGTCGCGACCCACCGGAACCAATTCGCCTGGATCAGGTTGCGCGGCATGTTCATCGACGACAGAAAGAGAAACACGAAGAAGACGGGGAAGAGACCCTGTACCGCCTCAGTGGAGCCGGTCCGCAGCGCGGCCCAGCTGCCGACTGCCGCGAAGCCGAGCGCAATTACCAGCTCGAGGAGGAGCAGCATCGCCGCGCCGCCGATTCCACTTGCAAGCCGCACGCCGAACGCAAGGCCGATCGTGAGGTAGAAGCCAGCCTGGACGATTGCGATCGTCATCAGGCCGCCGAGCTGGCCGAGCAGCAGGACGATCCCGCGAACAGGCGTGAGAGCCAGCCGATTGAGAAATCCCGTCTGGATGTCGCGCGCGAACTCGACGTTCGCGTTGATCGTCGCGAGCAGAGCGCCTTGCACGAACGGGACCGCGAGCGCGAACGCGACGAACGAATCCGTCGGGAAGCCGGGGAGCCGCGTCGCCGCCTTGAGCCCGCCCGAATTCACGGCGAACAGCAACATCGGAAAAACGAGGGGGAAGACGACGTTCGCCGGCTGCCGTGCGGTGCGAACGACAGCACGCCCACCGAGCGCCGCCGTCTGCGTTAGGGCGATTGCCGTCACGCCGACGCAGGTTGTGCGATCTGCTCCGGCTCCTGTTCCTGCTCGTCGCCGGCACCTTCGAGATGGCGCCCGGTCTTCGCGAGGAAGACGTCGTCGAGCGTCGGCTCGTGGATCTGCAGCTGGGAGAGGAGGATCCCTTCGGCGTCCAACGCGCGGACGATGTCGGCGAGATTGCCGTTCGACGAGCTCAGCTGCACCGCGACGCTGCCCGGGCCGTAACCGGTCGTCTGCTCACCGAAGCGCTCGAGGACGGCTGCGACCACGCCTCGCTGGTCGGGATTCGCGGGGACCGCCTCGACCGTGGAGCAGGCGATGTCCGCCTTTAGCTTCTCAGGAGTGCCCTCCGCGACGATCTTGCCGTGGTCGATGATCCCGACGCGGTCGGCGAGCACGTCGGCCTCCTCCAAATACTGAGTCGTGAGGAAGACGGTGACGCCCTCTTCCTTCGCGAGCCGGCCCACTTCCACCCAGAGCGCGGTGCGGCTCTGAACGTCGAGCCCGGTCGTCGGCTCGTCGAGGAAGAGGATGCGCGGCCGGTGCACGAGCGCGAGCGCAAGATCGAGGCGACGCTTCATCCCGCCCGAGTAACCCTTCACCTTGCGGTCAGCCGCTTCGGTCAGCCCGACGCGAGTGAGCAGCTCATCGCTGCGCTTCCGCCGCTCCTCGCCCGTGATCCCGTGCATCGTGGTCTGCAGCCTCAGGTGCTCGCGCCCCGTCAGGAACGGATCGAGCGCGGCCTCCTGCAAAGCTGCACCGATCACCTTCCGGACCTGCGGCCCCTCCTTGACGACGTCGTAGCCCCCGACCGTCGCGGTACCCGCTGTAGGCGGCAGCAACGTCGTCAGCATGTGAACGGTGGTGGACTTCCCGGCGCCGTTCGGACCGAGGAAGCCGTAGATCTCACCCGGGTCGACGTGCAGATCGATGCCGTCGACGGCACGTGGCCCCTTCTTGAACTCGCGGACGAGCGCGTGGGCCTCAATGCTGTTCTCGTGAGGGGCGTGCACGCCCCGGAGGCTACCCGTGCGCGAGTTCTCTACGGAGCACTGCGGCGAGCGCGGTCAAGGCGATACGCGTCTCGTCGAGTCTCGGCTCACGCGTGGTGAGGCGTTGCAATCCCAGCCCCGGCAAGAGGATCACCCGCGCGAGGCGCGGCAGACTCTGAACGAGCTGCCACAGCTCCATCGTGAGCGCCAGCGCGAGCACCGACACGACGACCGGGGTGAAAGCGGTTGCCGGCAAAGGCCAGAAACGGCCGCCGAAGACGGCGACCGGCATCAAGAGCGCAGCGAAGTTCGTACCACAGCGCACCGAGAAGCGCGTAGGCAGCGCCGTACCGCGCCAGGTCTCCCGAAGACGCCGCTGCTCGAGTGCGGCGATCGCACGGTGCTCGGCACCGTGCAGATAAAGCGTGCGTCCCCGCAAGAGCCAGCCGAGCAGCGCGAACGTCGTGAGGAAACCTGCGGTGAGCCCGAGCCAGCTCGGTGCGAAGGCGAGCGCGAGTGGGGCGCAGATCGCAACGATCAGAAAGAGCCGTTCGCGGCCGCGCGCCACGCCCTCGCGCTTGAAGAGGGGCGACAGCGATCCAGAGAGACGCACGAGGCCGCGCGCAAGTGGAATCGCACGGAGCGCGCGCGGCGCTACCGGCATCCGGCCTTCCCTCAGGCTTCCGTCGGTCCCGGCGAAGGCCCAGTAGCGCTCGCTGACCATGACGACGCCGTTGGCGCGCGCCATTCCACCCAGCCGTGGCACGGCGGGCGTGTTTCGCTCTTCGAACTCGGTCAGGAAGGCGGCGGGATCCACCCGACCATGATCGGCATAAGAAGGCCGCCCGGCAAGTGCCGGGCGGCCCATTTCGAGCTATTGATGGTCCTACGCGCTTACCAACGCCCGCGCGAGAAGAAGCCGAGCAGCGCGAGCACGAGAATCACAATCAGGATGATCCAGAGAATGCTCATGCGGTTTGACGCCTCCCTTCGGGGCTTTCGATTGTCGACCTGTATGAACTGATTTCCCTTGGAGGACAACGAAAAACATGGCCGGCTCGTTACGGTGGCTCTCTGGGCCACTCCGGTGACTCTCAGAAGATCGCCTGGATGGGCCAGTAAAGGCCCGCGGCGACAGCTGCGGCGGCAGGGATCGTAAGGAGCCACGCGACGACGATGTTGCCGGCGACGCCCCACCGGACGGCGGAGAGGCGCTGCGTGGCCCCGGCGCCCAGGACGGCCCCCGAGATCACGTGGGTGGTCGAGAGCGGGTACCCGTACTTCGTCGCCGCGTAGATCGTCGCCCCGGCGGCGGCCTGTGCGGCGAAACCGCTTTCGGGCTCGATCTTGTAGAGACGCTGGCCGAGCGTGCGCATGATCCGCCAACCGCCGACGTACGTTCCGGCGGCGATCGAGAGACCGGCGGCGATCTTCACCCAGATGGGGATCTCGAACTCCTTCAGGTTGCCGTTCGCAAAGAGCGCAAGCGCGATTACGCCCATCGTCTTCTGCGCGTCGTTGGCTCCGTGGGTGAACGCCATGAAGGTGCTCGACGCGAGCTGACCCAGGCGGAAGCCGCGATTCGCGACGCCTCGCGTGATGCGACGGAACACCCAGTAGATGACGATGAGCAGGAGAAAGGCTCCGGCGAACGCGAGCAGGGGCGCAACGAGCGCGGGAATCACCACCTTGTGCGCAAGCCCATGCCACAGCACTCCGTTCTCGCCCGACTGCGCGAGAGCGGCGCCGACGAGGCCGCCGATGAGTGCGTGCGACGAACTCGACGGGAGGCCAAACCACCAGGTCAGCAGGTTCCACACGATCGCGCCCAAAAGGGCGGCGAGCACTGTCTTCGTGTTGATGAGGTCCGAGGCGACGATGTCCTTCCCCACGGTCTTCGCGACCGCGGTCGTGACGAACGCTCCGGCGAGGTTCGCCACCGAAGCGATCAGGACGGCCATCCTCGGGGTGAGCGCGCGCGTCGACACCGAGGTCGCGACGGCGTTCGCCGTGTCGTGGAAGCCGTTCGTGAAGTCGAAGCCGAGCGCGACGACGATCACGACAACCAGTAGGACGTCGTTCACCGGTTCTTGACGAGAATTGCCTCGAGCACGTCGGCGGCGTTCTCACAGGCGTCGACGGCCTCCTCGAGTTGCTCGTGAATGTCCTTCCAGCGGATGACCGCGATCGGATCCTCGCCGGAGGTGAACAGCTCGGAGACCGCGGCGCGATTGAGCCGGTCGCCTTCGTCCTCGAGATCGCGGAGCGCGTGCAGCTGGCTGCTCGAGTCCTTGAATCCCTCCAGACGGCTAACTGCTTCGTGCAGCTTCTCGGCGCTGCGAAGGATCACCTGCGCCTGCTCCTTCGCCATCGGCCGGATCTGCTCGACTCCGTACCCGACGATGTTCCCTGCAGCCTCGTCGATGTGATCGCAGACGTCGTCGATCGCACCCGCGAGGAGATAGATGTCATCACGGTCGAACGGCGTCACGAACGTGCGATTGAGAAGGTCGACGACCTCGCGTGTGAGGCGGTCGCCCTCGTGCTCCAGCTCCTTGATTTCCCTCAAGTTGGTCCCGTTCGACGGAAACCCGTCCAGGAGTTGGACGAGCTGGCGCGAGATGCCTACCGCGTTGTCGGAGGCCCGCTCGAGGAGCCGAAAGAATTGCTTGTTCTGCGGGACCAGCGAGATGCGAGCCACGGCGCTCCTCTCCGGAGTTGACGGCCGGAGTTTGTCAGGCTTCGCGCGGCGTGGGGTGCGAGGCGTCCGTGAACTCCCGGAACTCTGCTGTCAGGAGGTACGCGGTCTGCTCGCCGATGTCGACGGCGTGGTCGCCGATCCGTTCCAGCGCCCGCGACACGATGACCATCCGAAGGCCGTACTCACGCATCTCGGGGTCGCCGCCAAGTTCGAGAATCCGCTCCACGACACGCCGATTCGCCCGGTCGATGAGCTCGTCGAGATCGACGAGAGACTCGGCGCCTGCAAGGTCCCTGTTGCCGAACGAGTCGAGCGCGACCCGGATCATCTCCTCGCAGCGCGAGCCCATCTCCTCGAAGCCTTCGATGAAGCGCGGGCCGGGGTCGACCTCGGGAACGAGCTTCGTAAGCTTGGCGATCGTCACGCAATAATCGGCCATTCGCTCGAGATGCAGGTTTACGTGGAGGATCGCCAGGACCAGCCGCAGATCGCTCGCGACCGGCGTCTGGCGCGCAAGCAGGAGCTGTATGCCCTCTTCGATCCGAACGTAGCGTTGATCGACGTCGTCGTCGAACGCGATCACCTCGTCGGCGAGCTCCTCGTCACGCTGCTCGAGCGCGTTGATCGCGCCGCGCAATGCGCGCAGCACCAGTTGACCCTCTTCCTGCAACGTCGCCTCGAGCAGGTCGAGCTCTTCCTGAAATGTCGTCCTCATCCGAATCTCCCGGTGACGTAGTCCTCCGTGCGCTGGTCGGATGGATTGGTGAAGATCTTGTTCGTCGAGTCGTACTCGACGAGCACACCGCTACGGCGGTCCTCCTCGACCTCGAGACTGAAGAATGCGGTGAGATCCGCGACGCGTGCCGCTTGCTGCATGTTGTGCGTGACGATCACCAGCGTGTAGTCCCGCTTCAGCTCGTGCATCAACTCCTCGATCGCAGACGTGGCAATCGGGTCGAGCGCCGACGCCGGCTCGTCCAGCAGCAGCACTTCGGGCTCCACGGCGATGGCGCGTGCAATGCAGAGCCGCTGCTGTTGGCCACCCGACAGTGAAAGAGCGTTCTTCTTCAGTCGGTCCTTGACCTCGTCCCAGAGAGCCGCGCTGCGCAACGCCTTCTCGACTCGCTCGTCGAGGTCCTTGCGCATGCCCAGCACGCGCGGTCCCCAGCCAACGTTGTCGTAGATCGACTTGGGGAAGGGATTGGCCTTCTGGAAGACCATGCCGATGCGTCTGCGCACCTCGACGGGATCGACGCCCGAGGCGTAGAGATCTGCGCCCTGGTACAGGATCTGTCCGTCGATCCGGGTGCCGGGGACCAGATCGTTCATGCGGTTGAGACAGCGGATGAACGTGCTTTTCCCGCACCCCGACGGACCGATGATCGCCGTGATGACGTTCCGGTAGATCTGCAGGTCGACGCCGCTGATCGCCGTCAGGCGCCCGTAGTTGACGGTCAGGCCCTGGACGTCGAAGACGACCTCACGCTGGCTGGGCGGAGCGTCCCTCCTGGCCTGGGCAACGTCGATCACAGGGGCAATCGTAAAGCTCCCGGTCATCGGGCCAGCTTTCTGCGGCTGCGGGCGAGCAGCGCCTTCGCGGCCAGGCTCGCAAGGAGCACGAAGGCCATCAGCACCAGTGCGGCCGCCCACGCTTGCTGGTGCAGCGCAGGATCCGGCTGCTCGGAGTACGTGAAGATCAGCACCGGGATGTTCGGGAGGGCCTTCGTCACGTCCGTCTGGACGCTGTTCGCGAAGATCGAGCTCGTGAAGAGCAGTGGCGCAGTCTCGCCGGCTGCACGCGCGACCGCCAGGACCGTCCCGGTGAGGATGCCACCGACGCTCGAGGGCAGGATCACACCGAGCACGGTGCGCCAGCGCCGGACGCCGAGCGCGAGGCTCGCCTCCCTCAGTGTGGAAGGCACGAGAAGCAGCACTTCCTGCGTCGCGCGCGCGATGAGGGGAAGCATGATCACCGCCAGTGCGAATGCGCCGGCATAGCCACTCTGCGTGTGCCCGATCACGAGCAGCGCGTAGACGAAGATCCCGATCACGATGGTCGGCAGCCCTGCGAGCACGTCGATGACGACCTGAATGGGCACAGCCAGGCGACGCGGCGCGAACTCGGTGAGGTAGATCGCGGTGAGCACGCCCGCGGGCAGCGCCATCGCGGTCGCGAGCAAGACGAGCAATGCGGTCCCGACCAACGCATTCGCAATGCCGCCGCCGGGCTGTCCAAAGAGCGCCTGCGGCTTTGTGAAGAAGTCCCAGCTAACTGCGCCGGCGCCACGTCGGGCGACCGAGATCACCACGATCGCGAGCACGGCGACTGCGACGACAGCCGCGACGGTCGCGAGGGCCTCCATCGCCCGATTCATGATTCGGCGACGGCGATCGCGGCTCATCGGTCGCTCTCTGGCCGATGAGCGAGGGAAGGGGCGCCGGGGGAAACCGTGAGGTTTCCCCTCTTGGGCTCCTCAGCGCGCGCGGCGATCTCAGCGGCGCGCGGGCTGAGGCGATCCCTAAAGAAGGGAGCTCGTGAGGGAAACATGGTTTCCCTCACGGGAGCGAGCCGCAGGCGAGCGACGTTCATGCGCGCGCTCCTCGAAGCGGATCGAAACGATGCACGATGACCTGGGCGATCAGGTTGGCGAGCAACCCGAGGACGAGCAGGATCGCTGCGAGGTAGAGCAACGAGGACGTCTCGAGGCCCGAGCCTGCGCCCTGGTAGCTGGATGCGATCTTGCTCGCGAGCGTGTCCGCGGGCGGAAAGAGCGACCAGCCGATCCGAGTGCCGCCCCCGATCACTTGTGTCACTGCGATCGCCTCGCCGACCGCGCGGCCAAGCCCGAGGATCACTGCCGCGGCAATCCCCGACCGCGTGGCGGGCAGGATCACTCCACGCACCATCTCCCAGCGCGTTGCGCCCAGCGCCAGCGCGCCTTCTTCGAGCTCAGGCGGCACACCGAGAAAAAGCTCACGGCTGATGGACGCGACGATCGGAACGATCATGATCGTGAGGATCACCGCCGCCGTGAAGAGGCCCTGGCCGGTCTGCTGGGGATCGCCGAAGAGCGGGATGAAGCCGACCTTGCCGTGCAACCACGGCTCGACGTGGTGGGCGAGGAACGGCCCGAGCACGAGGATCCCCCACAGTCCGAGCACGACACTCGGAATCGCAGCAAGCAGCTCGACGAGCGACCCGACGACGCCGCGCACCCCGCGCGGCGCCAGCTCGCTGAGATAGAGGCCGATCGCGATCGCAAGCGGTGTCGCCAAGGCGAGCGCGACCAGGGAGCTGACCGCGGTGCCGTAGATGAACGGAAGCGCGCCGAAGACGTGCTTCACGGGATCCCACGTGCGTGCGGTGACGAAGCCGAGCCCGAACCTGTGGAACGAGTCGCCCGACAGCTCGAGGATCTTCCAGACGATCGCGCCGACGAGCAGCAGACACGCGAGCGACGCGGCCAGCGTGATGCCGTGCAGAGCGAGATCGCCTAAACGACCGCGCAACCTCTGGCGGCGGCGGGCCTGCAACGGGCTCGTCGTCGGAGCGGCGCTCACCAGCGCGCGAGCCTACTGACCCTCCGGGCTCTAGCGGCCGCCGTTCACCACCTTGTTACCAGCCCGCAACCACCGTTCTTCCCACAGGTGGAAGGAAGGCAGGCACGCTCGTCGTGACGTGAACCAAACGAGAGGAGCAATCTTGAATCGCAGGACACTGGCCGTCCTCGCCGCGATCGGCGCGGCACTCATCCTCGCCACCGGAGCAGGAGCCAAGGCTTCTGCAGGATCCCTGACCGGCGCCGGGAGCTCGTTCGTCGCTCCGCTCGTGTCGGCCTGGATCCCGAAAGTCGACGCGGCGTACGGCGTCAAGGTGACTTACGGACCGATCGGCTCGGGTGGCGGCATCAACGCGATCACCAACCGCACCGTGGACTTCGGCGCGAGCGACGCGCCGCTCACTCCCGATCAGTTCGCCGCCTGCAAGGGCTGCGTTCAGATTCCCTGGGCTCTGTCGGCCACGTCCCTCGCCTACCGCGGCGACGGACTGCCCGATCACATCAAGCTCGACGGCAACGCCGTTGCGGGCATCTTCCTGGGCACGATCAAGAAGTGGAACGACCCGGCGCTGAAGAAGCTGAACAAAGGGAAGCCGCTGCCGGACCTGGCCATCACGGTCATCCACCGGAGTGACAACAGCGGTACCACCTACAACCTCACCGACTACCTGAACAGCGTCAGCAGGCAGTGGAAGAGCGGCGTGGGCAAGGGCGTCGCGGTCAACTGGCCCACCGGCGTCGGCGCACGCGGAAGCTCCGGCGTCGCCGCAACGCTCAGTCAGACGAACGGCGGCATCACCTACATCGACGTTGCGTACTCCCTCAAGAGCCACTTCAAGATCGCGGCGGTCAAGAACCGCGCCGGCGTCTTCCAGCTGCCGGGCCTGCGCGCGATCGCGGCGGCCGGAGCGACCATCCTCCGAGTCGCCCCAGGGAACAGCGGCATCTCGATCGTCAACCCGGCGAAGCGTCAGCCTCTGGCCTACCCGATCTGCACGTTCACCTACGTCATCCTCCCCACGACCACGGCGAAGGCGAAAGAGCTGAAACAGCTCGTGCGCTGGGCGGTGACGAAGGGTCAGGCCTCGGGGCCGAAGCTGCTCTTCTCACCGCTACCCAACGTCGTGCTGAAGGCGTCGATCAAGACGCTCAACTCGGTGCACTCATAGAAAGCTGCACGTCACGGTGAGGCCGTGACCCGGGGCGCCGGTCGCCTCCACCTGGCCGCCGGCGGCGGTGACCACGTGCTTCACGATCGCAAGACCGAGGCCCGTGCCCCTCGAGGCGCGGGCCCGGTCGCTGCGATAGAAACGCTCGAAGAGCCGGGGCAACTCGTCCTCCTCCACTCCCCGGCCGTCATCGGCCGCTTCGAGCACACCGCCGCGTACCGAGATCGTCAACGTGGATCCCGCTCCTGCGTAGCGAATGGAATTCTCGGCGAGGTTCTCCGCCACGATCTGCAGCATCCGCCGGCGGAGTGGCAGCTCGACGTCTCCGAGAGCTTCGATTCGAATCGTGACGTCCGCGTTCTCCCCCCTGTTGGCGAGCCGGTCGCGAACCTCTGCCAAAACGGGCAGCGCCGGCGTCGAGCCGAGCGCTACAACTTCGCGGCCACTCTCGAGCTCGGAGAGAAAGAGAACGTCGTCCACCAGCTCGCTCATCTCCTCGACCTGCTCGCGGGCCTGTCCAAGCAGTGCGTCGCGGTCGGCATCCGGAAGCGAGGCCGACTCGAGCAGAGCCAGGAGCCGCGCCAGCGGCGTGCGCAGCTCATGGGACACTGCGGCGGTGAAGCCGACCCGCAGCTCCTCGTAGGCCCGTGTGTCCTCCATCAGAGACGAGTATGGCCAAGGTCCTGATCGTCGAGGACGACTCCGTCATCGCGGACGGGATGGCGAAGCATCTCGCGGCGGCCGGCTTCGACCCGGTAGTGGTGGGCAAGGGGGATCAGGGACTGGCGCGACTGCGCTTCGAGCGGCCCGACGTCTGCGTGCTCGACTTGATGCTTCCCGGCCGCGATGGCTGGAGCATCATCGAGAGCGCTCGGGCCGAGGGGATCCCGACGCCGATCGTCGTTGTCAGCGCACGCGGTACCGAGCACGACCGCGTGCACGCCCTCGAGATCGGAGCGGACGATTACCTTGTCAAGCCGTTCTCCATGAACGAGCTCGTCGCGCGCGTGCGCGCAGCGTCGCGTCGCGCGCTCCGGCGGGACGACGCTCAGCGCGGCGAGCCGATCCAGATCGAGGAGCTCCTGATCGATCCGGGCGAGGTGCAGGCGTTCATCGACGGCGAGAGCGCAGGACTCACTCCCACCGAATTCCGGCTGCTCTACCAGTTGGCCCTCGAACGCGGACGGGTCGTGACCCGCGACGAGCTCCTGCAGAAGATCTGGGGCCGGCGCGAGAGCCACCGTGACCGCACCGTCGATGTCTTCGTGCGGCGGCTGCGGGAGAAGATCGATCGCCGTGCCACACGGCACACCTTCATCCAGACGCGCTACGGCGTCGGTTACCGGCTCGAGCCGATTACGAAGGAGTGAGCGAGGCTACCGTCCGCCGCCCGCCCTCCTCGTAGACCACGTCCACGGTCTCGTGCTTGCGGTAACTACCCGCAATGCCCAGGAAGATCGACAGCCAACGGACCGGGCCCAGACGACCCTCCTGAGCGAGCTCCCGGCGAAAGACGAGCTCGTCGCCCACCCGGTCGAAGTCCCGGCCGGGCTCCTGCTGGACCCCGTTCACGTACACCTGGTAACTAGCTCCGATCCCAGGCGGCAGGTGGACGCGCGAATGGCCCTCCACGTCTCGTAGGATGCCACCGCCGGTGAGGCGCAAGACCTTCGTCCTCTTTGTTGCTTTGGGCGCCGTGCTGGCGCTCGCCTCTGTCGCCTACGCTGGCAACGGGGGTTTTGCGCCGCCCACGCCGCACTCCCCGAACGCGCAGCGGATCAACGACTCGTACATCTGGATTTCGATTTTCACCGGCGCGATCTTCGTGCTCGTCGAAGGCGCGCTGATCGCGTTCGTCTTCAAGTACCGCCGTCGCGGCCGCCCACGCACCGCCGAAGGTCCGCAGATTCACGGCGCCACCCGGCTGGAGCTGATCTGGACCGCGATTCCGGTTCTGATCCTCGCCGTGATCGCTGCGTTCATCTTCTACAAGCTTCCGGGCATCCAGAACGTGCCGAGCGCGAAGGCCGAGGGCGGGCCACTCATCGTCAAGGTGGACGCGCATCAGTTCTACTGGCAATTCACGTATCCCGACGGGCAGATCTCGATCGACGAGCTGCACGCGCCCGTGAACCGAACGGTGCGCGTCGACATCACTTCGCAGGACGTCGACCACAGCTGGTGGGTCCCGGAGCTCGGCGGCAAGTTCGACGCCATTCCCGGCCACATGACGCACACCTGGTTCAAGGCCGATCAAGTCGGAACGTACCGCGGGCGCTGCGGGGAGTTCTGCGGCGTCTTCCATGCAGCAATGAAGGCGGTGGTCGACGTGCAACCTCCGGGCGAGTGGGCCGCCTGGCTGAGCAATGCCAACAGCGAGCTCGGCCGCGGGGAGTGGCAAGGTTCGTGCGCGAAGTGCCACGGGCTCCAGGGAGAGGGCGGCTTCGGTCCGAAGATCTCGAACAACGCTCTGCTGACGCAGGGCCAGAGCCTGGAGCAACTGATCCGCCAGGGTAGAAAAGAGATGCCGCCCGTTGCGCACGGCTGGTCGGGCGAGCAGGTGCAGGCGCTGCTCGCCTACCTCAAGCAGAACGTCTACAAGGGGGCCACGAGTGGCGGCTAGGGCCACCGTCGAGCCGTACCGGCCGGACTGGCGCCAGGGGCGCGTCATGAGCTGGGTCACGACCACCGACCACAAGCGGATCGGGATCCTCTACATCGTGACTTCCCTGGTCTTCTTCGCGGCGGGCGGGATCCTCGCGCTCCTCATGCGCGCACAGCTTGCGCAGGCGAACGAGCACTTCATCACCAAGCAGAGCTACAACGAGCTCTTCACGATCCACGGCACGACGATGATCTTCCTCGTCGTCGTCCCGATCTTCGCCGGCTTCGCGAACTTCCTCGTGCCGCTGATGATCGGTGCGCGCGACGTCGCCTTCCCGCGGCTGAACGCGTTGTCGTACTGGCTCTTCCTCTTCGGGGGCGTCGTTCTCTATCTCAGCTTCTTCGCCAAGTACGGCGCGTCCAGGTCCGGGTGGTACGGCTATCCGCCGCTGTCGGCCAACATGTTCTCGCTCGGCCGGGGCCAGGATCTCTGGATCCTTTCGCTGCACCTGCTCTCGCTGGGGTCGCTCATCGGTGCGATCAACTTCCTCGCCACGATCCACAACATGCGCGCGCCGGGAATGAGCTGGATGCGGATCCCCCTGTTCGTGTGGTCGATCGAGATCTACTCGGCGCTGCTCGTGCTGGTGCTGCCTGTGCTGTCGGTCGGGCTCACGCTGCTCTTGCTCGACCGCCAGGTCGGCACGCACTTCTTCGAGCCGCAAGGAGGGGGGAACGCGATCCTCTACCAGCACTTCTTCTGGTTCTTCGGCCACCCCGAGGTCTACGTCATGATCCTGCCCGCCATGGGGATCATCTCGGAGGTCATCCCCGTGTTCTCGCGCAAGCCGATCTTCGGCTACAAGGCGATCGCATTCTCGACGGTGGCGATCGGGTTCTATTCGATGCTCGTCTGGGCGCACCACATGTTCAGCGTGGGCCTGCCGAACTTCCTCAACGTCTTCTTCATGCTTTCCTCGATGGTGATCGCAGTGCCCACCGGGGTGAAGATTTTCAACTGGCTCGCGACGACCTGGCGCGGGAATCTCATCTTCGACACCGCCATGCTCTGGGCGCTGGGGTTTATCGGCGTCTTCACGATCGGCGGTCTCTCGGGCATCTTCCTCGCCGCTTTCCCCGTCGACTGGCAGGTGACCGACACGTACTACGTCGTCGCGCACATGCACTACGTGCTCTTCGGCGGCTCGGTGTTCGGGATCTTCGCGGGCCTCTACTACTGGTGGCCGAAGATCTTCGGACGCATGCTCGACGAACGCCTGGGGAAGGCTCACTTCTGGCTCGTGTTCCTGGGCTTCAACCTCACGTTCTTCCCGCAGCACATGCTCGGGCTGCTCGGCATGCCGCGGCGGATCTACACGTACCAGGAGCACGGCCTCTGGCAGGCGTACAACCTGATCTCGTCGATCGGCGCCGGCGTGATGACAATCGGACTGCTCGTGTTCGTCGTCAACGTCGTCCAGACGTCACGCAAGGGGGCGCGCGCAGTCAACGACCCCTGGCTCGCGGACACGCTCGAGTGGTACACCACCTCGCCCCCGCCGCCGCACAACTTCGACCAGTTGCCCTACATCACCAGCGCCCGGCCTATCCGCGACCTGCGCCGGCGGCTTGCGGAGGCCCGTGTCTAGGCCCGTGTCTAGGCCCGGGCCCTGGCTGCGACTGACGGCGCTCTTCGCCGGGCTCTCGACCCTGCTCGCCGTGGTCAGCGGCGCGGCGTCGCTGGGCGCGGCGCATCGCGTGCTCGCGGCACTCGCCCTGCCGCCGCTCGTCGCACTCGTGGTCGCCGCGGTCCTCGTGCACCGGCGGCTGCTCGTACCTGCCGCCAGCGCGGTCGTCCTCTTCGGCATCGCCGCCTTGGTGACCGCGCCCGGGCTGCACCTCGCGCTTGCCGCGGTTGCCTTCGCCGCCTCGCTCGTGCTCGCGGCCGCCACCTATCGCGGCGAACCGGCGCCGCGCGCATCCTGGCGCGACTACGTGACGCTGACGAAGCCGCGGATCATGTCGCTGCTGCTCATCACCGGGCTGTGCGCGATGTTCGTCGGCGCGCAGGGCACCCCGCGAGTGTCACTCGTGCTCGCGACCATGACCGGCCTTGCGCTCGCCTGTGGCGGTGCGTCCGCGCTCAACCACGTTCTCGATCGCGACATCGACAAGCTGATGGGAGCACGTACCCGGGCGCGCCCGCTGGCCGCAGAGCGAATGCCGGCGTCGCGTGCCCTCGAGTTCGGCCTCACGCTCTCGGCGTTCAGCTTCGTGCTGCTCGCGTCGCTCGTGAACGTCCTCGCCGCCGTGCTCGCGCTCGTGGGAAACCTCTTCTACGTGCTCGTGTACACGCGCTGGCTCAAGCGCACGACGCCGCAGAACATCGTCATCGGCGGCGCTGCGGGGGCAGTTCCCCCGCTCGTCGGCTGGGCGGCGGCGACCGGGAACCTCACGCTGCCGGCGCTGTGGCTGTTCCTGATCGTGTTCTTCTGGACGCCCCCACACTTCTGGGCGCTCGCGCTGCTGATCCGGCGCGACTACGAAGCGGCACGGATTCCGATGCTGCCCGTGGTGCGCGGAGTACGCGAGACGACGCGGCAGATCGTGCTGTACTCGCTGGTCCTGGTCGCGGTCACGGTCGTCCCGTTCATCTGGGGGACGCTCGGTTTCGTCTATCTGGGCGCTGCGCTCGCGCTCGGCGCCGCCTTCCTGCTCCTGGCCGT
>DAINSN010000015.1:8640-21775 GCA_036741295.1 Gaiellaceae bacterium | reverse complement strand
CGCACGTACCGGCCTGCAGGATCCGAACCGTCCGATCGGCTCCTTCGTCTTCCTCGGCCCGACCGGCGTCGGCAAGACGGAGCTCGCACGGGCGCTCGCCGAGTTCATGTTCGACGACGAGCGCGCCATGGTGCGGCTCGACATGTCGGAGTACCAGGAGCGCCACACGGTCGCGCGGCTGATCGGCGCGCCGCCCGGCTATGTCGGCTACGAGGAAGGCGGCCAGCTGACGGAAGCCGTGCGCCGGCGCCCGTACTCGGTGATCCTCCTCGACGAGATCGAGAAGGCGCACAACGAGGTCTTCGACGTCCTCCTCCAGATCCTCGACGACGGCCGCCTCACCGACGGCCAGGGCCGCACGGTCGACTTCCGCAACACCGTCCTGATCATGACCTCGAACCTGCGCTCGCAGGAGCAGATGCGCGAGGTCTTCCGGCCGGAGTTCCTGAACAGGATCGACGAGATCGTGGAGTTCAAGCCGCTGACGAAGGACCAGCTTGCGGTGATCGTCGAGCTGCAACTCGAGCGTCTGCGCATCAGACTCGCCGAGCGCGGCATCGAGCTCGAGCTCACCGACGAGGCAAAGCACGTCCTGGCCGAAGCCGGCTGGGATCCGACCTACGGCGCGAGGCCGCTCAAGCGTGCGATCCAGCGGATGATCGAGAACCCGCTGGCGCTGCGGCTGCTCGAAGGCGACTTCGGCGAAGGCGACGCCGTCCGCGTCGACGCGAAGGATGGCGAGCTCGTCTTCGAACGCGCCGCGCCGCGCGAGCCGGCGGTCGCCTAGGCGGCGACTCGGCGCCGCCGCATAGAGGGCGTACGGGCTTTGCCCGTGCGCCCGTCTCCTAGGCGGCGACTCGGCGCCGCCGCATAGAGGGCGTACGGGCTTTGCCCGTGCGCCCGTCTTAGCTAGAGCTCGACGTCGTCGAAGAAGTCGGCGCCCTCCTGCTCGGGCGGAGCGCCGTAGATGTAGAGGACGAGCTCCTCGCCGCCCTCGTTACGTACCTGCAGCGGCGTCCCCGGCTCGACTGCGACGACGCTCTCCGGCCCGACGTCGATGCGTTCCGGCGGATCGCCCAGCAGCATCGTCAGCGTCCCTGAGATGACGACGAACACCTCTTCCTGGGCCTTGTCGGCGTGCCGCCGCCCGCGTGTCCCCGCCGGATAGCGCCAGACCCGCCCGCGCGACCGCTTCAGCTCTGCCGCCGTGGTCACGTCGGCAGCCTGGCGCGGCGCCTGGCCCTCGACCGTCGGCGGCCGCTCCTCCCATTCGAGCTTCGAGCCGTCGGCGACGTGGTAGCCCATGGGTGGATCATCATAGGCGCCGACTTGGCGGCGCCGCGTAGAGGGCGCGCGGGCTCCGCCCGTGGGCCCGTCTTAATAAAAAGGGCCGCTCCCCAAAGCGGCCCTCCGTCTTGCGGCTAGTCCAGATCCTGACCCCGGAATGTTTGGTACTCGTGAGGTTTCCCTGAGAAAATCGGGACGTGGGTCTCTACAGCGCTGCCAGCCGCAAGCTCCAGGACCGGTTCGACACGAGACGGCTCGCCGACCGGATCGAGGAGCGGATCGTTCATGACCGCATCGACGAGGGCGACCGAGCCTTCATCGAGGCCCGCGACATGTTCTTCATCGCGACGACCGACGAGGAGGGGCGGCCGCAGTGCTCGTACAAGGGCGGCGAGCCGGGCTTCGTCCGCGTGCTCGACGAAACGACGATCGCCTTCCCGATCTATGACGGCAACGGGATGTACCTGACGGCCGGGAACCTCGTCGCGACGAAGAACGTCGGCCTCCTCTTCATCGACTTCGAAGGCCGTAAGCGAATGCGGCTGAACGGCGTTGCATCCGTCGACGACGCCGACCCTCTGCTCGCCGACTATCCCGAGGCACAGCTCGTCGTGCGCGTCAGCGCGACCGAGGTCTTTCCGAATTGCCCGCGCTACATCCATGAGTACAAGCTGGTCAAGCGGTCGCGGTTCGTCCCCAAGGCGGAGTGCGAGACGCCGGTGCCGCAGTGGAAGCAGAGCGACTGGGCGCACGACGTCCTACCCGAGAGTGACCCGGCCAACGATCCCTCGCGCGAGGTCATTCCGCGCGGGTGACGCGATGACAGGGGTCTCTCGGCGGGAACTGCTCGAACGCGCGACGGCACTCGTGGCGGGCGCCGCGGTGCTCGACCGGCTGCCGCACGCTCTTCGTCTCCAGGGCTGGCTCGAGGATGCGTATGCGGCGACGCCGAACGTCGTTCAGCAGACGATGAACGGCCTGGTCGCCTTCATCGTTCCCGGACGCGACCGCTATTCGCGTGCGCAGGGAACGAAGACGAAAACACCCGGCGGGATCGAGGCAGGGACGACACCCGTCCTCGTCCGCACCCTCGACCGCTTCCTGCCGGGCCCCTTGCCGCTGTCGGCGACCGCCGCGACGATCCTGAACGAGTTCGCCGCGCAGGTCGCGCCGGCCTCGCGCCGAGGCGCGTTCGCCTCACCCTTCGCAAACCTCTCGGTCGCGCAGAAGGCCCAGGTCTTTCAGGCGATCGAGAGCCTGCAGGCCGAGAGCGCCGGCTCGATTCGGTTCCTCGTCGGCAACCTGCCGGACCTGGTCGCGTTCATCGCATATGGGCGCCCGCTCGGCAGACGGCTGACGAAGTACGCCGGGGTCGCCGATGGGCGCAAAGAGCTGAAGGGCTACTGGGAAGACAGAAAGGCGGCCGACGCCAGTGCGTGACGTGATCGTCGTCGGCGCCGGTGGCGGCGGTCCGGTCGTCGCCAAGGAGCTTGCCGCGCGTGGCCTCGACGTCCTGCTGCTCGAAGCCGGAGACGCCTTCGCGCACAGCGAACGCGACTGGTCGCATCAGCCGAGCGAAGCGAACAACCCGGCGACCGGGATCTTCCGTTTCGGTCCCGGCGACCGGGCGCTTGCACCGTGGGCGCGAGACCTACCGCAGAACTCCTTCGTGTGGCAGACGGCCGGTGTCGGCGGCTCGACCGTCCATTACTTCGGCAACTCGCCCCGCGCGATGCCCGGTGTGTTCTCCGACTACGCGGGAGCCGATGCCGCCGCGTACGACCGCGACCACGCGGTGCCGTTCGGTTACCGCGAGTTGATCCCCTACTACGAGTGGGTCGAGCACACGTTGCCCGTGCAGACGGCGGCGATGGGGACGAAGGAAGAGCGCTTTCTGCGGGCTGCGGAGAAGCTCGGCTGGACGGCGCAGACGTCGAAGGACATCAGCGGGGCCTCCTTCCGGCCGCAGGAGAACGCGATCCTGCAACCGGACGGAACCGCGGGGCGTACGGCCGATCGCAAGCAGCTCGTCTATCCGCGCGCACGCGGTTGCACCTTCTGCGGGCACTGTCCGCAGGGTTGCATCGAACCGCTGAAGTCGCCTCGCAACCTCCGCGCGAAGCGTTCGACGCACACGAGTTACGTGCCGATGGCGCTGACCGCGGACCGCTGGACGGGCGGCAAGGCCGTGACGCTCGTTCCGGACGCGTTCGCCACGAAGATCGAGACGGCGGGCGGCGCCGCGGCGGGCGTCACGTGGCGGAACGTCCGCACGGGGGACACGACGACCGAGCAGGCGAAGATCGTCGTCCTCGCGGCAGGAGCGATCGAGTCGCCGCGGCTGTGGCTCAACAGCGGCCTGCCGGATCCCAACGGGCAAGCGGGGAGGGGGCTCACGGATCATTACCTCGACTACATCGTCGGCCGGGTGCCGGCGTACACGGGGTCGAGCAAGGGCCCTGCGTCCGCCGCCCGCGCCGACTTCCCCGGTTACGGCTCGATCGAGCAGGTCGGCGCCGCGCCGGCGCTCCAGGCGCAGTCGATGGGTGCGAGCGACGCCGGCATCGCCGGCTTCTACGACAACGGCAAGAGCGCGCGCGCCGGCGCCGACGCTGCCGGACGTCTCGTCGGTGAACGGCTCAAGCGCTTCCTGGGGAACGTCGACCGCCTGCTCGGCGTCGCCGTCCTCACGGACGACGATCTTCTGCCGGAAAATCGCGTCACGCTCTCCACGGTGATGAGCCCCGATGCCCATGGCCCGATCGCGCGGGTCAGTCTGCCGCGGCGAAGCGCACGCACGCGCGCGAACCGTGAGTACCTCGCGGCGCGCTCGGTGGAGCTTCTCCGCGCGGCGGGTGCGCACGAAGTCGTCAGGCTCAACTGGGCGCCGGTGCTGCTCCACATCCACAGCACCATGCGGATGGGCGTCAGCGCTGCCGACTCGGTGCTCGACGCCGACGCCGAGGCGCGTGCGGTCAAGCGTCTCTTCATCGCCGACTGCTCCGCCCTCCCGAACAGCCTCGGCGGGCCGAATCCGACGCTCACGATGCAGGCGCTGGCGACGCGAACTGCAGAAAAGATCTTCGTCCGTTACTTCGGCGGCGATCCGTGGGTCGGGCGCGAGTCACCGGTGTCGTCGGTGGACGACACGGTGACCCAGGCGGTGATTGCGGCCGGTCTCTAGAGGCAGTGGCGCATCGCGCCGATGAGCGCGCCTGCGTAGCGCATGCCTTCGGTGTCGGGCTCGCGGCCGAGGAAGCGCCAACGGCGCTGCTCGTACCAGAGGCACGCACGGAGTTCCTCGAGCGTTCGCGGGACGTCACCCGTCCGTCGCCAGCGTGCGAACGAGTCGCTGGCGGCCTCCGAGCACAAGTCCCGGTCCCGTGGTGCAAACGTCACGGCGAATTTGGCGTAATCGCTCCACTCGCCGTAACCGTTCGGTAGATCGGCCTCTCGCAGCTCCCCCGTTTGGATCTGCATGGCGTACATCTCATACCTCCGGAATACGCAAAGGGCCGCTGCCGCGGCCCTTTGTGGGAATGGTTTGCCCCTTCGGCCTGCGGCGGGCCTCAGGGGCGACTTACTACTGGTGCTTTTACTCTGAGACGCCGGAAGCCGGTGGATCTTGCCGGGGGTACCGAGAAATCCCCCTTCAGGGTTACCCGGGTGCGAAAGGCAAGAGCCGCCCCTGCGGTGGGCGGCTCTCTGGTTGTGATCGCCGCCGTTTGCGGCCTGGCAGCGGCGAATGTGTTGCGGCTACCACTTGAGACGCCGTCGCGGGCCGATCCTTGCGCCGGTTCACCCTTTGGGGTGACACGGCTACGGTTGCCCGATGATCCTGGTCGTCGCTGCAACCGAGCGAGAGCTCGCGGGTGCCGCAGGAGCCGCGACGCTGGCCTGCGGGATCGGCCCGGTCGAGGCCGCCGCCGCCTCGGCGCGTGCACTTGCCGAGCTCCGGCCCGACGCGTTGCTCCACGTCGGGATCGCCGGCTCGCGCGGCATTCCGGTGCCCCAGCTCGTGATCGGCTCCGAAGCGGTGTACGAAGACGCGCTGGTGGGCGGGCTCGTTCGGGAGCGTGAACGGCCCGATCCCCGTCTGGTCGATGCGGCGCAACGCGCGTTGCCCGAGGCGCGCGTCCTGCCGATCGGCACGAGCGCGCGGGTGGGCGGGACGAGCAGTTGCGAGGTCGAGGCGATGGAAGGCTTCGCCGTGTTACGGGCGGCCAGGCTCGCCGGCGTGCCCGCGGTCGAGGTGCGCGCCGTCTCCAACGAGATCGACGAGGATCGAGCGCGTTGGCGCTTCGACGACGCGCTCGCCGCTCTCGAGGCCGCTCTGCCGAGGCTGCTGTCCGCACTCGACGCATGAAGCGTGTGTGGTTGCGGGCGGCCGCGCTCGCGCTGGTCGTCGTGGGTGCCGTCGCCGGTCTGACGGTGTACTTCAGCTCCGAGACGATCCCGCGCTGCCTCGTCTCGGGAGTACGCACGTGGCGACCGCCCACAGACGGTCGCACGCACCGCTACGAGGTCGTGATCCTCGATCGCTCCGCGTGCTTCTTCGACATGGATCAGCAGCAGCGCCTGGTTGGTGCGTTACCTCTCTCGCAGGCAAAGTGGCTTTCGGCGGCCGTGCCCAGGGTGTCCGACACGCTCAGCGTTAGAGACACCGAGGAGGGTGTCGCGTTCATGACACGGCGCGGCCTGCTCGGGGTTCGCGTTGTCGACCTGCACACGAACCGCACGCTCGACGTCACGCGCTTCAAAGGCTTCACCTGGAACCCGCGCTTCGGCCCGGACCCGCCGAGCCACGGGCTCTCGCTCGCGCCGGACCGTCCCGAGCTCTGGGTGCTCGACGCGCCGAACAGCGTCGTGCATGTCTTCGACGTCAGCGAACTGCCGGGGCGGCCGCCGCGGCGGCTGGAGGACATCCGCCTCTCGAAACCGATCTCCGGCGACGAGAGCCCGTGCACGCGCGCGTGCGGTCGCATTGGCTCGCTCCAGCACAGTGCAGACGGGCGCTTCGTCTACGTCGGTGACGCGGGGGACGTGATCGACGTGCGCACGCGCGAGGTCGTGGCCAATTTGGAGGCGCTCCACAATTCGCGAATCCAGCTGGAGGTCGACTGGGTCGGCGGGAGGGCGGTGTTCCCCCCTCGCAGCTAGATTCGACCGCGTGCCCCCCCGTACTTCGCTACCGCCGCCGCTTCCACCCGAGACCCGCACCGTCGGGCAGCTCGTCGCGGAGGCGTTGAAGCTCTACGGCGCGCGCTTCTGGCCCTCACTCGCTCTTGGCATCGGGCCCGCGATCTTTGGCGTTGCCGATCGAGAGCTCGAGGGAGCAGTGCGGGCGATCTTCGATGTTGTGGTCGGGCCGCTCGTCTTCGCCGCGTCGTACAGCGGCGCCATTGCGCTCGTGAGGCCGATCGGCCGCGGTCGCTATGTGCTCGTCGCGCTGGCCACCGGCTTCGTCGCGTTCCTGCCGGTCTGCCTGGCGAGGCTCTTCAGCGACTTCCCGGGGATCAACCTCATGGCGATTGCCTGGCTCGCGTTCTTTTGCCTAGCCGTTCCTGCCGCCCTCGTCGAGCGCCGCGGCTTCCTCGACTCGCTGCGGCGGGGCGTGCAGCTCGCCCGTGCGGACTACATCCACGTGCTGGGCTCGCTGGCGACGCTTCTCATCACCATCTTCCTGACCGGGCTCGTGCTGTTCTTCTCGTTGCGCGCGCTAAGTGACCAGGCCTTGCGTGTCGCCGCGCTCTTGGCGCTCCTCGTCCTCACTCCCGTCTTCATGCTCGGCGCCGCGATCCTGTACGTCGACCAGGAAGCGAGAGTAGAGTCGGGCTCCCGACCGAGGAGGAAGCGCGATGCCGACGTACATTCTGCTTTCGAGTCTGACGGCACAGGGCGTTCAGACACTGAAGGCGAACCCTGATCGTCTCCGCGAGGTCAACAAGGACGTCGAGGAGCTCGGCGCCAAGGTTCTCCACCAGTGGGCGACGCTCGGCGACTACGACTTCGTGAACATCGTCGAGGCGCCGGACGCCGCGACCATCGCGCGCGTCTCGGTTTCGCTCGGTGCGCGTGGCAGCACGAAGATCCGCACGCTCACGGCGCTGACGATCGACGAATTCTTGACGGCGCTCGGCTAGTCCGCGCGCTCGCGCAGGACGGTGATGCCCCAGGCGCGCCCGGACTCGAAGAGCTCATCCGGATCGACCTCGTCCGCCCAGCCGAGGAAGTGCTTCTCCGGTTCTTGGTCGGTCGAGCCGTAGACCGCGCGGCGGCCCCGCGCGTGGGGTAGAGGCTCGAGGCGCTCGCCGTGCGCGATTGCGTCGCGGCGCGCCTCCGCTTCTTCGGCGACCGGTCCTTCCTCGTAACCGCGTGGCACGACCCTGAGTGTACGCTCGGCGCCGTGTCCGCAGCGCTCGCCGTCAGCGGCCTCGTCAAGCGTTACGGCGCGATCGAAGCGCTCGGCGGGGTGGATCTCGAGGTTCGTGAGAGTGAGCTCGTCGGTTTGCTCGGGCCGAACGGAGCCGGGAAGTCCACGCTCGTCAAGATCGCCTGCGGTCTGGTGCGTCCGACGACGGGGCGCGCGGAGGTGTGCGGTGCGCGCGCAGGCTCGCGTGAGGCGCGTGCCGCACTCGGCTATCTCGCCGAGCTCTTCCGGTTTCCCGGCTGGATGACCGCCGACGAGCTGCTCGAGCTGCACCAGCGTCTGGCCGGCTCGCACGGTGGCGAGCACGAGCGCGGCGACCTGCTCGAGCTCGTCGGTTTGCAGGACGCGCGGCGGCGACCCGTGGAAGCGATGTCGAAGGGAATGCAACAGCGCCTCGGGATCGCGCAGGCGCTGGTCGGCTCGCCGCGGCTGTTGCTGCTCGACGAGCCCACGAGCGCGCTCGATCCGGTCGGCAGGCGGACGGTGCGCATGCTGCTCGAAGAGCTGCAACGGCGTGGCGTTTCCGTTCTGCTCAACTCGCATCTGCTCAGCGAGATCGAGCTCGTCTGCGACCGGGTGGTCATCCTCCTCGGCGGACGCGTTGTGACCGCAGGCGCTCCGGCCGAGCTGGCGCGGCCGCGCGGCGTCGAGATCGAGACGAACGAAGGCAAGCGCACCTATCCGGAGGCGGGGCGCGACGACGTCCCGCGTCTGGTCGCCGAGCTCGTTCGCGATGGGAAGAGCGTCTACGGAGCGCGTCTGCTCACCTCGACGCTCGAAGATGTCTACGTCGAGGCCGTTAGTGGTGAGACTTCGTGACTGCGATCTGGACGATCGCCGGCTACGGACTGCGCGAGGCGCTGCGTCGCAAGGTGTTCGTCGTCGTCTGCGTGCTGACCGCCGCGTTCCTCGGCCTGTACTGGCTCGGGGCGCGCTACGCGTTCAACCACGTCGGGGGTGTTGAACCGCCCGCCGGCGTGGACGCGCGGACTTTCGCGGGCGCGTTCCTCTTCGGCATGGCGATGTTCGGGACGCTGTTTCTCGGTGTCGTCCTGGCCATCTTCCTGACGCTCGGGACCGTGCGCGGTGATGCGGAGCGCGCGCTCCTACAGCCGCTCGTCGTTCGCCCGATCGGCCGGTCGACCTTGCTCGTCGCGCGCTTTCTCGGCGCGGCGGCCGTCTGCGTGCCATACGTCCTGATCCTCTACTTCGCGTCGATGCTGCTCACGGGCCTCGAGGGCTCGTGGTGGCCCGACCGGATCGTGACGCCGGGGTTGGAGCTCGCCGGCGGAGTGTTGATCGTTGCGGCGTTGTCGCTGCTCGGCTCGGTTTTTCTGAGCTCGATTGCGAACGGGATCGCGATCTTCATGATCTTCGGCGCGGGTCTCGTCGCCGGCCTGCTCGGCAATATCGGGCACGTTCTCAACTCGCCGGGCCTGATCCACGCCGCCAAGATCGCCGCCTGGGCGATTCCCTTCGAGGCGCTCTACCAGGATGCGTTGCGGGCGATCACCGAGAAGACGTCGGGCTTGACGGGCTTCCTGCTTCGGCTCGGGCCCTTCGGCGGCGCCGAGCAGGGAGGCGTCGGGCTGCGGCTTTGGGCGGTCGCCTATCTCGTGCTTGTCGGCGCGGTAGCGGTTGCAGGCTTCGCCCGGCGAGATCTGTAGCGCAGACGTGCCTACCGAGACGTGGCGACTTCTGCGGCGAGCGCGGCGTTCGCGACGACGAGGTCGCGGTTCGCTGCGAGCGTCCTGCCGCCGCTGTGCTCGTGCAGGAACGTCAGGACGAACGGCGTCACGGCTTGGCCCGTCACGCCGTTGCGCGCCGCTGCCGCCAGGGCCTCCTCGATCAGCGGTTCGACGTCGTCGAGGCTGTGGTCGGGTGGACGCGCGAGCAGGAGGCCGCCGCCCCCGAGCTCCCAATGCGTTCGCGCAGCCTGCGCGGCCTCTGACGCGGACTCCACCCGAGCCGGCACGGGTGGCCCGCCGTGCGCCGAATAGAACAGCGGCAACGTGTCCGTGCGAAAGCCGAGCACCGGCACACCGAGCGTCTCGAGCACCTCGAGCGTCGCGGGGACGTCGAGCAACGACTTGATCCCGGCACAGACCACGAGCGCGTTCGTGCGCGCGAGCTCGCCGAGGTCGGCGGACACGTCGGGTGGATGGGGAAAGCCCCGGTGAACGCCGCCGAGCCCGCCCGTCCCCATGAAGCGAATGCCGACCGTGCGGCAAACCGCAAGCGTCCCGCCGACGGTCGTCGCACCGACGGCGCCCTGCACGACGCACGCCGCGAGGTCGCGCGGGCCGGCTTTGCGGGCGGCCCCGTCGAAACGTGCGAGCTCTTCCTCGGAAAGGCCCACGCGGATCTTCCCGTCGAGCACGCCGATCGTCGCCGGCACCGCGCCGGCGGCGCGAACGCGACGCTCGGCCTCGAGCCCGACGGCGACGCCCTCGCCCGCAGGAAAGCCGTGCGCGACGAGTGTCGTCTCGAGCGCGACGACAGCAGCCGCGTCCCGCACCTCGTCGGAGACGACGATCACGGCATCGCTCCCAGCTTCGCGACGCAGCGGGCCGCGGCTTCGAGCGCAAGCTCGGGCCCGCCGACAAGGAAACCTGCTGCGAGCGCATCACCGGCACCCGTCGCGTCGACTACCTCACCGTTACGCGCCGGCAACTCGACGCGCTCCTCACCTAGCACGAGCAAGCCGCGAGCGCCGCGCTTCACGACCGCCGTGGGAGCGAGCCCGTACGCAGCGCCGACGATCTCCCACTCCGCCTCGTTCGCGAAGATCACATCGGGCGCAAGCTGCTCGAGCTGCTCTCGGAATCGCACCGGCCCGTATTCGCGAATTCGAGTCCACGCGGAGAGATCGACGCTCACGCGCGCACCATTCGCGCGCGCAAATGACGCGGCGCGAAACGCGGCGCGGTCGATCGGTGTTGCCAGCAATGCGTAGCCGGAGATGTGGAGACAGTCGCACGCAAACCACGCGGGGTCGAGGTCGTCTGCGGAAAGGCTCGGTGCGACCCCGCGATCAGACGCCATCGTGCGCTCGCCGTCCACGCCGACGAGCGAGACGACGATGCCGTTGCGGCCCTCAGGCGGCGGACCGGCGACCTCGACGCCGCGACCCTCGAGCTCGGCCGTCACGAGCTGACCCGCAAGGTCCTCGCCGCGCTTCGAAACCGTCCGTGCCTCGGAACCGAGCGCCACAGCCCAGGCGGCGACGTTCGCCGCCTGTCCACCGGCGGCCGTCTGTGTGGTTGCCAGCGCGTCCGCTCCCGAGGCAAGGGGCTCGCCGAGACGCACGATCACGTCGAGAAGCGCATCGCCGAGGGTTACGACCAGCACGACCTATGATCGTCCCATGGACGGCGAGCAAAGGGGCGGCCGGCTCGGTTCGTTCGTCGTCGGCGGAGTGCTCGGCGCCTCCGCAGCGCTGGCCGCGGCACGTCGCAGGCGCCGACTGGCAGAGCCCGAGCGGCCGGTCTTCCAGGGCCTAGAGGCGTTCGAAGGCGCACCCTGCTACCGCGAGATCGTCGAGAAGGAACGCGACGAACTAGAAGCGTGACTCCGCGCGCAGCAGTGTGGTCAGGTTGACGTCCGCGTCGCCGATCTCGAGTGAGCGGCCGAGCCGCATCACCTCCTCCGAGACCGCGAGGTAGCGCGCGCGCGTCACCAGCGGCTGCCGCGAGCGAATCACCAGGAATGGGCCGTAGACGCGGGCCTCGAACGCCGAATGTGGGCTCGGGAGCACAAGCGGAATCGTCTGTCGCTCCCTGACATTTGTGGTGTCGCTCGCGTCGAAGACCCAGACGCCGCGGCCGAGCGGCTCCGGGACGGCCTTCAGGGCCGACGCGAGCAGCGCCGGATCCGCGCGCGGGAGCGTGTGGCCCGAGAACGAGCGGTTGCGCTCCCATGCCTCCAGGTACACGGGCTCGTAGCCGAGCAGCACGTCGCTTCGCCGATACGTCGACGCGAGCCACGCGGCCGCCGCGTCTCGCGCCTGAGTCTCGCCCGGCGGGTCGCCGTCGAAGAGCGGCGGCGTCTTCTCGTGGGCCCAGCGCACCTCTCCGATCAGGAGCACGGCAACGGCGATCAGCGCAAGAGCCGGCGCAAGCCGTCGGCCGCGGCGCCCAAGCTCGGCGATCGGCGCGGCCAGGAGCACGCTGAAGAACGGCAGCGCGAAGATCAGGTGGCGCGCCTCGGGCGACGCCGTCGAGTTCAGCGTCGCCAGCATGAAGGCAACGGCCGGCACGGCAACGACGCATGCGAACAGCACGATGCTGTCGGGACGGCGGCGCCAGAGCAGGACTGCGCCCACCGCCGCAAGCACGAGGACCGGCGCCGACCAGGCGTGATGGCCCGCGCTGAAATCGCCGGCGACCCACCAGAAGTAATGGAGCACGGAGGTGGGAGACCCGAGGCGCGGCCCGCCTCCGCCGACGCCGACGTCGAAGCGGTTACGCAGGACGAGATCCGCCCACCAGAACGGGATCCCCACGATGCCCACCCCGGCCAGCGTCACGACGGCTTCGCGCAGACGCCGGCGGCGGAGAACGACGAAGAGCCCTTGCGCGGCGACGACGAGCACCGCGTACGGATGGCTGGCGAGCATCAGGAGCAGCGCCACCCCCCAGAGCACGAACCTACGCCGCCCGCCATGGTCGAGCGCCGACAGCAGCGCGAGGAAAGAGAGCAGGCTCGTGAAGAGGAACAGGCTGTACATCCGTCCGTAGATCCCGTGGAACATCAGCACCCAGCTGCCCGAGGCGAGCGCAGCCGCGACGACGCCCGTCAACCGGTCTGCGAGCCGCGCACCAAGGAGTGCAATCAGCGGGACGCTCGCCACTGCGAAGACCAGCGACACGACGCGGAGCGCAGTCAGCCCGCCGCCAAGGTGCACGACCAGCCACGCGAACCCGAAGTGGAGGGGAGCTCCTCCGCGTTCCGCGACGACCGTGTGCAGCACGTGGCCGAGCGAGCCGCGGCCGACGAAGAGCGCGAGCGCCTCGTCCTCGTGGGGCGGCCACGTGCGCAAAAACCAGGCCAGCACCCCGGCCAGCGCCGCCGCGATCGCGGCCGTCGCCGGCCAGAAGGCGTCCACCTGCCGGAGCTGCGGGGGCTTTCTCTTTACGGTGTCCAGGCCGATAGCGCTGCTAGCGTCCTAAATCTCGTGCCCACGTACGAATACAAGTGTCCGAACGGGCACGTCTTCGAAGTCTTCAAGCGCATTGCCGACCCCCCGCCGGAGGCGTGCCCGGTCTGCGGAGCGTCGCCCGTCCAGACAGTTCTCTATCCCGTCCCGGTTCACTTCCGCGGCTCCGGTTTCTATTCGACCGACTACGGGCGCGGCGGACGCAAGCGGGACCGGGCGAAGGAATCCTCCTCGGAGTCGGGATCCGACTCGGGCTCGGG
>DAINSN010000015.1:0-8540 GCA_036741295.1 Gaiellaceae bacterium | reverse complement strand
TCGGGCGACAAGTCGGGCGACAAGAAGGACACGTCCAAAGAAAAGAAGAAGGCCGCCGAGGGCTAGTTAGTGGAACTGCCGGTTGCCGACAACGCAGCCGGGGCCGTACTGACCCGATCCCGGCCGGGGCGGCTGGGGTGCTGCGCGGCCGGTGACCATCTGCACGACGGAGAGGTTGTCTTCGTTTCCGACGATGACGGACGCGCCGCCGATCGACGTGGCGGTCCCGCCGAGCCGGCAGTGCAGGGCGCCCTTCTGGCCCGCGCGCTTCAGTACCCAGCCGAGTTGGACGAACTGCCAGGCGCTGAGGTCCGTGGTCAGAGGCTTCAGGAGGGAGTCGCCGTTGAACGGCAGGTTCAAGACCGTCCCGAAGCCGAGCATCTTGGCCATGACGGCACGCATCACTGCCTGCTGGCGCAGGCCGCGGGTGATGTCGCTGTCCGCCGGGTTGAGCTGGTTCTCACGGATGCGCGAGTAGATCAGCGCGCGCTGTCCGTTCATGTGCTGCACGCCCTTGGGGAACCGGTAGCCCGGCCAGCGCGCGCAGGCTGAGGCTTTGTACGGGCAGTCGAACTTGTTGGACAGAATCGGCGCCGGCACGTTGACGTCGATGCCGCCGATGTTGTCGATCAGGCTCTTGAAGCTGCGGAAGTCGACGATCATCACGTGGTTGATCTCGAGCCCCGTGAGGCTCTCGATCGTCCGGACCGTGAGCCCGGCACCGCCCAGCTGGAATGCCGAGTTGATCCGGTCCTCGCCGTGCCCCGGAATCGGCACACGCAGATCGCGCGGGATCGAGAGGTACACGAGCCGGTGCCGGCTCGGATCCGTGCGCAGAACCATGATCGAGTCCGAATGGTTCAGGCTGGCCCGCCGGTCGGTGTTCTCGTGGTCGCGGCCGAGCAGGAGCATCGTCGTCGGGTTCGAGAGCAGCAGTCCCTTCTGGTTCGCGAGCACAGGCGGCACCGACTTGTCGAGCCGTGCGTTCGCCTTCTGGACCCCGTGGCGGAACGACAGGTAGCCCGCGATTCCCCACACGGTTGCGAGCACCAACAGCACGAGTAGGCCGAGGGCGATCCGCCGCTTCCAGCTCCAGCGCCGGCGCGGCCTGCGGATCTTCGGCTCACGCGGGCCGCGTCCGTTCCGGTCGGGCCGTGCCTTCTCCGGACGCTCCAGCGGCACCTTGCCCTTGACGCGCCCGCCCCGGTAGACGCGGTAGGGCTTCTCTTCGGTCGGCATCGAGCCAGTAGGGTAGCCGCGCGGTTTGAACGGAAAACGCGTCATCGGCCTCGACCTCGGCGGCACGAAGATCCTCGCGGGGGTCGTCGACCGGGACGGGCACGTGGAGCAGCGCCGTGAGCATCCGACCCCCACCGCCTCCCAGGACGAGCTGGTGGCGGGGCTCGACGCGGCCGTCGAGGAGCTCCTGACCGACGAGATCGTCGCGCTCGGGTTCGGTCTCCCGTCGCCGATCGACCAGAAGGCGGGCCGGGCTCTTCAGGGCGTGAACATCCCTCTGAACGACATGGACTTCCGCGACCGCATGAAGGAGCGCTTCAACCTCCCAGTCGGGATCGAAAACGATGCGAACGCAGCCACCTACGCCGAGTTCCGTTTCGGCGCAGCGCGTGACGTCGACACGATGGTCATGCTCACCCTCGGCACCGGCTGCGGAGGTGGCGTGGTCATCGACGGAGAGCTCTTCCGCGGCTGGGCCGAGTTCGGGCACATCGTGATCGAGTACGACGGACTGCCTTGTCAGGGAACGTGCACGGGTCGCGGGCATCTCGAGGCCTACGTCACCGGGGTCGCGGCGACGAAGCTTGCGCAGGCGGAGTTCGGGCCCGCGGTCGACGCGCACCGGCTCGTGCGGCTGGCGAACGAAGGAGAACCGCGTGCGGTCGAGATTCTCGACGGCATCGGCCGCCGACTGGGCGCCGGCATCGGGAGCCTCGTGAACATCTTCAACCCGGAGCTGGTGGTGATCGGCGGCGGCTTCGCGGCGGCCGGCGACTTCGTGCTCGAGCCCGCGCGCGAGATCTTGCGCCGTGAAGCTCTTGCGAGAGCGGGCTACCGCGTGCCGATCGTGCGCGCAGAGCTCGGGACCGCGGCGGGTCTGATCGGCGCCGGGCTCGTGGCGTTCGACGCAGTCGGTTAGCAACGTGCCGCTCGCCGTCTGCGCGACGCCGATCGGGAACCTCGACGACGTCACGCTGCGCCTCCTCGAGGAGCTCCGCTCCGCCGACGTCATTCTCTGTGAGGACACGCGACATACCCGCGTGTTGCTCGACCGGCACGGGATCTCCGGCGCGAAGCTCCTCTCCTACCACGAGCACAACGAGGCCAAGCGGACGGCGGAGCTCCTGCCGCGGCTCGAAGCGGGAGAGCGTGTCGCCCTCGTGAGCGACGCCGGCATGCCCGGGATCAGCGATCCCGGTGCCCGGCTGGTCGAAGCGGCGCTCGAGCGGGGTGTGCCGGTGACGGTGCTCCCCGGCCCAACGGCAGTGGAGACAGCTCTGGTTGCCAGCGGCTTTGCAGCCGATCGCTACCAGTTCGTCGGCTTCTTGCCGCGCCGCGCAGGTGCTTTGGCGTCGTTGTGGCGTGAGCTTGCGGGCTGGACCGATCCCGTCGTCGCGTTCGAGTCCCCCCAGCGCCTCCCCGCGACGCTGCGCTCGCTCGCCGAGCTGCTGCCGGGGCGGGAAGTCGCAGTCTGCCGCGAGCTGACGAAGAAGTTCGAGGAGGTCGTGCGAGGGCCGGCCGCCGAGGTGGCGGCGCGGTTCGTGGAACCGCCGAAAGGCGAGATCACCCTCGTCCTCGGACCGGGCAGGGAGGAACGCGACGTCTCCGGCGCGGTCGAGGCCGTCGCCGAGCTAGTGGCCGCGGGAGTCCCACGCCGGCAGGCTGCCGACCTCGTGTCGCGACTCACGGGCACGTCTCGCAACGAGCTCTACCGCCGTACTTTGTAGCCAGTATTGACAACAAACATCGGCCTTGCTACGGTCGCTCTGTTCTCAAAATTGGCAACAAGGAGGAATCGTGCGGCGACTTACGGTCCTGATCATTTGCGCGTGTGCGCTCCCCGTCTCCGGCGCGCGCGCCTGGACGTGGCCCGTCGACGGCCCAGTTTTGCGGCCGTTCTCGTTCGACCACGCGCACCCCTACGCGGGCGGCCAGCACCGCGGCGTCGACCTCGGCGCGCCCAGCGGCAGCCCGGTGCTCGCCCCTGCTGAGGGCGTCGTGTCCTTTGCCGGGACGGTGCCGACCGGCGGGAAGACGGTGTCGATCCAGACGCCGTTCGGCTATACGGCCACGCTCGTCCACCTCGGCTCGATCGGCGTGACGCGCGGGACGCTCGTGGGAGAAGCGTCGGTCGTGGGTAGCGTCGGGCCGAGCGGCGTGGTCGAGCTGACGGAGCCGTACGTGTACTTCGGGGCACGCGTGACGAGCGATCCGCAGGGCTACGTCGATCCGCTGTCCTTGCTGCCTCCGCGTGTCATGTCTGCGCCACCGCCTGTTGCCGAGGCGGCCGCTCCTTCAGTGGCAGACGCCGCTGGCTCCAGCGAGCCTGCCGTGACGGCTCCCGCACCCGAAGCCGCGCCTGCTGTGGAGGCGGTTGCAAGCCCTGCCGCGGGAGCCGCCGAAACCGTGCCCGAGGCGGCGGTCGCCGCGGCGCCTGCGCCCGTGGCAAGTGCGCCGAGCAGTGACTTACAGCGAAGCACCGCGGCGAGTCAAGCGCAGATCGAGCCGGCGAGTGCGGCAGCACCGGTCGAGCCGAGGATCACGAGCGGCGAGACGTCGACGATTCGGCCGGAGGCCTCGCCTGTCACATCCGAGCTCGTTGCGCCCGGGCCCGTGACGTTCGTGGATCAGGCAGAAGCGACGCCGGCCCCGTCGCGTGCCACAACGGCCGCTCCTGCCGCGGCGGCGGCAAAGGTGCGGTCGCACGGACCACGCGTTGCGACTCACGGAGGGCAAGACCGCCCGGCCGGCCAGGCGGCGCGAATTCTGCGGCGCTCGTTCGACGAGCCACAGGCGCAGATCGCTCGAACGCCGGCCCCGGCAGGCCGCGGCTGGCGACTCCCGGCAGGGCTGGCCGTTGCGGCGACCGCAGGACTGGTCGCGCTGCGCGCTCGTTTGCGTCGGAAGCCGCTCGACACGCTCCCTATCATGGATTCAGGTGACCAACTTCTACATCACGACACCGATCTACTACGTCAACTCGACGCCTCATATCGGCCACGCGTACACGACGATCGCGGCCGACATCCTCACGCGCCATCACAAGCAGCGGGGAGACGAGACGTTCTTCCTGACGGGAACGGACGAGCACGGCTCCAAGGTCTACCGAGTGGCAGAGGAGCAGGGGCTCGACCCGAAGACGTACGTCGACCAGATCGCCGAAGCCTGGAAAGAGCTGCCTAGGCTCGTCGATGCCGACTACGACTTCTTCATCCGCACGACGGACGAGGGACACAAGCGATTTGTCCAGGAGTTCATCCAGCGGATCTACGACAACGGCTACATCTACCAGGACGTCTACTCCGGTCTCTACTGCGTCGGCTGTGAAGAGTTCAAAGCGGAGGCCGAGCTGGTCGACGGCAAGTGCCCCATTCACGGCACCGTGCCCGAGCGGATCGAGGAAACGAACTACTTCTTCAAGCTCTCCGCCTTTCAGCAGCCTTTGCTCGACCTCTATGACGCGCGCCCTGACTTCGTCCTGCCGCGCTTCCGTTACAACGAGGCGCGCTCGTTCATCGAGGGCGGGCTACAGGACTTCAGCCTCAGCCGCGCGGGCCAGCCCTGGGGCGTCCCGGTCCCGTGGGACGACAGCCAGGTCGTCTACGTCTGGGTCGATGCGCTCATCAATTATGTGAGCGCACTGACCTACGCACGGGAGGGCGAGGACCTCCGCGAGAAGTTCTGGCCCGAGGTGCGTCACCTGCTGGCCAAGGACATCCTCCGCTTCCATTGTGTGTTCTGGCCCGCTCTGCTTTTGGCAGCGGGCTACGAGGTTCCGAAGCAGCTCTTCGTACATGGCTGGCTGCTGCTCGACGACACGAAGATCTCGAAGTCCGTAGGGAACGTCATCGACCCGCTCGATCTCGTCGACGTGTACGGCAGCGACGCTGTCCGTTTCTGGGCCGTGCGTGCCGTTTCGTTTGGGCAGGACGGAAACGTCACGCTCGAGAGCCTCCACGAACGCTACGAGCGCGAGCTTGCGAACGACCTGGGCAATCTCGTCTCACGCACGACGGCGATGATCGCCCGCTACCGAGAGGGACGAATCCCGGCTGCCACCGGAGAGGGCAAGGTGTCTGCAGCGATCGAAGCGGTCAAACGCGAGGTGCCGCAACGCCTCGACGTGTTCGACATCACAGGTGCTGTCGAAGTGATCTGGGAGCTGGTCCGCTCGCTCAACAAGCACGTGGAGGAAACGAAGCCCTGGGAGTTGGCGAAGGACGAAGCGCGCGCGGCCGAGCTCGACCGCGTCCTATACGACCTCGCCGATGGTCTACGCGTCGCAGCGGTCGCGCTCTCCGCGTACTTGCCGCGAACCGCTCCGCGCATCCTGGAGGCGCTCGGCCAGTCCGCAGACCTCGCGTGGGAGAACGTCGAGCCAGGGCGCACGGTCCCAGTGGACGGGATCGAGCCGGCTACCCCGCTCTTCCCGCGTGTGGACAACGCTCCGCTCGCCGCTGCGTGATCGACACGCACGCGCACTTGGATGCGCTCGACGATCCAGCAGCGGCAGTGGCCTGCGCACGCAAAGCCGGGGTGACGCGGATCATCACGATCGGAACGGATCCGATCTCATGGGCCAAGACGCTCACGATCGTCGAAGAGCACGACGGGGTCTACGGCGTTGCCGGCCTCCATCCCCATGAGGCCGCGTCGGATTTCGACGCCGGCACGCTCGAGCGCCTGCTCGGCCACCCCAAAGTCGTGGCCTTGGGGGAGATCGGGCTCGACTATTACCGTGACTACGCGCCGCGCGACGCTCAGACCAAGCTGTTCATCTATCAGCTCGGCCTCGCGAAGCGAGCGCAGCTGCCGGTCGTCATCCACAACCGTGCCGCGGACGACGACACGGTCTCGATCCTGCGGCAGTGGTTCGACGGCACGGTCGTCCTGCACTGTTTCTCGTCGTTGCCACTGCTCCCCGAGGCCGTCGAGCGTGGTTGGTACGTCTCGTTCGCAGGGAACGTGACCTACGCGAACGCCGAGGACCTGCGCAACGCCGCCCGTGCCGTTCCTGCCGAGTTGATTCTCGCCGAGACGGACTGTCCGTATCTCTCGCCTCAGCCGGTGCGGGGGCAGACGAACGAGCCCGCGTACGTCGTCCACACCGTCGCCGCGCTCGCCGAGGCTCGCGGCGAAGACGCGGACGCGCTCGCTGCACAGATCGACGCGAACGCGAGCGCCGCCTTCGGACTGCCGTGAGCGTACGCGCGAAGAAGAAGCTGGGGCAGCATTTCCTCGTCGACGAGAACATCCTCGGTGTGATCGGACGGCTCGCGGAGCTCGACTCTGACGACGTCGTGCTGGAGATCGGCCCCGGCCTGGGCGTCCTGACGACATATCTCGCGGATCGCGTGGCCCAGGTCTATGCCGTCGAGCTCGATACGTCCCTCGGCCCGAAGCTGACGGAGCTGTTGGCGGGACGGCCCAACGTCCAGTTGCGTTTCGGCGATGCGGTGAAGCTCGATCTCGCCGAGGCGGCGCCCGGTGCGACGAAGCTCGTCGCCAATCTCCCTTACAACGTCGCCACGCCGTTGATCGCGGAAAGCCTCGACCGTCTGCCCGGGATCGAGCTCTGGACCGTGATGGTCCAGCGCGAGGTCGCAGACCGCTTCTTCGCACAGCCCTCGACGAAGGCGTACGGCGCGGTGTCCGTGCTCGTGCAGCTGGTGGCGGAGCGGACGGGGTTCCATCCGGTGTCGCCGGCGGTGTTCCGTCCGCGGCCGAACGTCGACTCCGCGCTCGTCGCTTTCCGCCGCACCGGTCTGCCACACGACTTCCGTCGCGTCAAACGAGTGGTCGAAGGCTCGTTCGCGCACAGGCGCAAGCGGCTCGCGAACTCGCTCGAGCTCGCCGGAGTTGCAGCGCGCGGCCACGCGGAGGAGGCGATCGCGCGGATCGGCAGAGCGCCGAACGTCCGCGCCGAAGAGCTCACGCCGCATGAGTTCCTCGCGCTTGCCGAGGCTTTGAAGTGACGCGCGCGCCGGCAGCGGCAAAGATCAACCTGTCGCTCGTCGTCGGTCCGGTGCGCGCAGACGGGAAGCACGAGGTCGTCACGATCTACCAGCGCGTTGCGCTCTCGGACCGGATCGCGGTCGAACGCTCGCCGGAGCTGCGCGTCGCTGGGTTCGCCGACGACACGCTTGTTCGGCGTGCGCTCGAATGCATGGCTGACGGCAACGGCGGAAGCTTCGCCGCGCACATCCAAAAGCGCATTCCGGTCGCTGCGGGACTGGGCGGCGGCAGCTCCGACGCAGCGACCGCGTTGCGGTTGGCGAACGCGTTGCGAGCAGAGCCCTATCCGGCCGACCGCCTCCGCGCGTACGCGCGCGAGCTGGGTGCAGACGTTCCGTACTTCCTGGAGGACGGCCCGCAGCTCGGCACGGGCGATGGCACCGAGCTCGATCTCCTCGAGCTTCCCCAGGATTACTGGATCCTCCTCGTCCTCCCGCGCGACGGGATGAAGAGCTCGACCGAGCGCGTCTACGCCGATTTCGATGCACGCGGGGGCGAGCGCGGTTACGAGCAAAGGCGGGCCTCGTTGCTCGAGGCGCTCGAACATGTCAAGCGTCCGCGCGACCTCGCGGCGCTGCCGCCGAATGACCTCGCATCGTCCTCGCTCTCCGCCGAGCTCACGGCACTCGGTGCGTTCCGAGCAGACGTCTCGGGCGCAGGGCCTACGGTCTACGGCCTCTTCCTGCACGGCAAGCAGGCGCGCGCGGCGCAGCAGCGAATCGCCCGCCAGGGACGCACCTGGCTCACGGCACCAGCGTGGTACCGTTGATTTGATGGCGTATAGCCAGCCCATGCTCGAGGGCGGCAGCACACGTATGGGCCGGTGGCTGCGCGAACGGCGGTTACGCTTGGCTCTGTGGGTGGCGGTGGTCGAAGGCCTCCTCGTCGCGCTTACGCACGACCTGACGCGCTGGACAGTCCTCGTCATCGCCGTGATCGTGCTCGCGTTCTACATCGTCGCCGGCCGGACCATGCGCTGGGACGTCGCGCGCCAGCTGTCCTGGATCGCCGCCGCATCGCAATCTCTCGCGATTCTCGTCATCATCGTCGCGTTCATCCTGGGTCTCCTCGCGATCGTCCTTGTCGCACTGTTCGCAGTCGTCGCTCTTGCGTATCTCTTCTCGGACTACCGGCGCACCTAAGCTTCTTCTCGTGGTGAGGCGTAGCCAAGTGCTGAGGGCGCCGACCGTCAAGGCCGTGGCGGCTTTGCCGTCGCGGCCGCCGTTCGTCGGTGTGGGCATTTCGCTGCGACACTTACTTAGGAAACGGTGGGGCGTAGCCAAGTG
>DAINSN010000014.1:0-22121 GCA_036741295.1 Gaiellaceae bacterium | reverse complement strand
AGGACGGTACGGTCCGCGGCGCATGGCGCTACGACACGGCCGAGGTGCCGGACTTCGACGAGCTACTTCGCGGCGCGCAGGCTTTGTAGCGCTCGGCGCTGCGCTGTACCTCGCGGCCGGCGCGGCCGCGACCTGGCCGGCGATCCTGCACGCGCGCTCGCACTTCCTCTCGGGCGGCGCGCCCGCACACGGCGAAGCCTCCCCGGGCGACCACCTGCAGACGCTGTACCACTACTGGCTCGTCGGCCACCAGCTCGAGCACGGCCGCGCGCCGTGGCGGGACCCGTACACCTTCCGCCCGGAGGCGAAGCCGCAGCCGAACTTCCCCGGCTGGCCCTACGGGATCCTCTACTGGCCCCTCGGCGCGGTGTTCGGCTTCGTCGGCGGCTGGAACGTGCTGCAACTCCTGTTCTACGGGCTCGCCGGTCTCGCCGCCTGTGCGTGGCTGCGCGAGTTGGGCCTGCCGCGCGGCCCGGCGCTGGCAGGCGGGCTGGCATTCGCGATCGCGCCGTACCGGGTCGAGCAGAGCGTCGGCCATCTGCTCGGACCGATCTCGATTCTCATCCCGCTTTCTCTCTGGGCCTTCGAACGAGCGCGGCGCGGCAATCGCTGGTGGCTCGCGCTCGCCGCGGCCGCGCTCGCATCGATTCCGCTCTCGGGACAGGTGCATCTGGCGCTCGGCGCGATCCCGTTCTTCCTGGCCTACGCGTTCTGCAGGACGCGCGACCGGCGCCTCTGGCTCGGCGCCGGAGCCGGAGCGGTCGCCGCGGTCGGCGCCGGCCTGGTCGTCCGCCAGGCCGTGATCGAGCAGTCGACGCAATCGGGAGGGCGCTCGCTCGGCGAGATCTCGTACTACTCGGCGCACGTCGGCGACTTCGTCTCACGGCACGTCGATCACTCGCGCAGCGAGCAGTTCGTCTTCCTCGGCTGGGCGACACCGCTCATCGCGCTCGCCGGTCTCATCCTGCTTATCCGAGCGCGCCGATACTCACTCGCCGCCATTCTCGGCTTCGGCGCGCTCGTGCCGATCGTCCTTGCGCTCGGAACGCGCACGCCGATCTACACGGCGCTGTGGCACGCGCTCCCGCCGTTTCGCTTCCCGCGTGTCCCGGAACGGCTCCTGCCGATCGCCTCCCTGTGCATCGCGGCGTTATTCGCCTACGCCGTCGCGCAGAGCAGGCGCACGATCGTCGCCGCGCTCGCCGTCGCCTTGCTCCTGGTCGACCTGCACGCGCACGTCTACGGCAAGTCCGCGCCCGGCGATCCGGGCGCAATCCCGTCGGCGGCGGGGCGGCTGCTCGAGCTTCCCGTCTTCGATCCCGGCGTCCACTACGGCAGCGTCTACCTCTGGTACGACACCGCCGCGCGACGCCAGCGACCCGGCGGCTACTCGACGACGGCCCCGAAGCCGGCGAAGCTGGTCGCGGACCGTCTCCAGCGGCTCAACTGCGGCGACTGGAGCGGCGACATGGCCGGCGAGCTGAAGCGCCTCGGCGTCGGCTCGATCGCGCTGCACCGCGGCCTCTACATCCACAACCCAGCAGTGCCGAGCACGGGCTGGTTCGCATCGCGAGGACTGCTCGCGCACGGCTGGCAGGTTCGGCGCACCGCCGGGCCGGTCTGGCTCTTCGAGCGCGGCGGCCTCGGCATCGCGACGAAACGGGTCGAGCCCTCCCACTCCCGCCCCATCTTCTGCCAGGGCTGGTTCGCGAACACGACCGCTGTGGGCCGGTACATGAGCGAGACGCATGCACCCTTCTGGATCTACGGCAGCGGCAGACTTCAGCTCGAGTTCGCTCCGTCTCCGCTCACCCCGCATGTGACCACCGACGGCCGTGCCGGGTTCGCGCTGCGCTCGAAGGGATGGCACCTCGTCGCAGTCGATGTCGACAGGTTGGTGAAGGTCGAGGGAGAGAGACGGAAGGTCGGGCTGAAGCTGCTGCGGGTGACTACATCCCCATAGCGTGGTACCCGGAGTCCACGTACAGCGTCGTCCCCGTCACGTTCCTTGCGTCGTCCGAAAGGAGATAAGCGGCGGCCGAGCCGACATCGTCGGCGTCGATGTGACGATGTAACGGCGAGCGCTCCTCCACGATCGCCTCCATTGTCGGGAAGCCGGCGATCGAGCGCGCCGCCAGCGTGCGCACGGGACCGGCGGAGATCGCGTTGACACGAATGTTCTTCTGGCCGAGATCCCACGCGAGATAACGCACCGACGCGTCAAGCGTCGCTTTCGCCACGCCCATCACGTTGTAGTGGGGGACAGCGCGCTCGCCTCCGAGATACGTCATGGTGACGATCGAGCCGCCGCCACGCGCTTCCATCAACGGTTCCGCAGCACGCGCACAGGAGACGAGCGAATAGGCGCTCACGTCGAGCGCCATCCAGAAGCGGTCGCGCGGCGTGTCGGTGAAGCGGCCTTCGAGATCCTCTGCCGCAGCGAAGGCGACCGAGTGCACGAGCAGGTCGAGGCCGCCGTCGAACGCTTCGCCGACCTCGCGAAAGACCCGTGCGACGTCTTCGTCGGAGCGGACGTCGCATTCCGTCACGAGCGGGCTGGAGACGGACTCGGCCAGGTCGCGGACGCTCTTCTCGATCCTTTCTCCCTGATACGTGAACGCAAGCTCGGCGCCGGCGTCGGCTAGTCGCTTGGCGATCGCCCACGCGATCGACCTCTTGTTCGCGACGCCGAGAACCAAAGCCCGCTTCCCTTCATAGCTTCCGGTCACCCCGCGAGCATAAATCCCTTCCGCTACATTGCGGACCCTTGCGCCGTTCTGTGGGTCTTCTTGCGGTCGCGGCGGCGCTCTCGGCAGCCATCCCCGCCGGTGCGGCTCTCGTCCCGATCGGCCGCACCTTCGGCGATCTGACCGTTCCCCGCGTTCGGGCGGGCACGCTCACCATTCCGCGCAACCAGTCCTCCGGCCGCGTGCGCGTGATCGTCGGCCTGCCGCTCCCCGCCCTCGCATCTGCCCAGGGCCGAGGGCTGTCCGCGCACGGGGGCAGCAGCAGGCTGGACGTGACGAGCGCTGCGTCGCGCCGGTATCTCGCCCAGCTCTCCGCAGGGCAGCGCGTCGCAGCGGCACAGCTCCTGCGCGCAATCCCCGAGGCGCGAATCGGCCGTCACTACCAGGTCGTGCTCGACGGATTCACCGTCTCACTGCCGGTAACGAAGCTCCCCGCCCTGGCGCGCCTCGGTTTCGTTCGGAAGGTCTATCCCAGCGTCCGCTACCACCTCGCGACCGACACCAGCCCGTCGGTGATCGGCGCGACCGAACTGCAGACGCTCACCGGCGCCAAGGGCGACGGGATCAAGATCGGCGTCGTCGACGACGGCGTCGACAGCACGAATCCGTTCCTGAATCCAACCGGTTACTCCTATCCGGCGGGCTTCCCGAAGGGTGGCCGGAAGTGGACGACGCCGAAGGTGATCGTCGCGCGAGCGTTTCCCGGGCCGAACTCCGGGCGACCGGGGCGGCTGCCGATCGACCGTGAGGCCTCGTTCCACGCGACTCACGTCGCGGGGATCGCAGCCGGCGATTCCGGAACGTGCTCGCCGGGCGGCCGCGACCACCCGCCCACGTGCGGGCTTTCGGGCGTCGCCCCGCGCGCGTGGATCGGCAACTACCGGGTCTTCAACGTGCCCACGCCGATCGGCAACGTCGCCAACACGCCCGAGATCGCCGCGGCGTTCGAGTTCGCCGTACGGGACGGCATGGATGTCATCAACTTCTCCGGCGGCGGCGCCGAGACGGAGCCCGCGAACGACGCGATGATCGACGTCATTCGCAACGTGACCGCTGCCGGCGTCGTGCCGGTCATCTCGGCCGGAAACGATCGCGACCAGTTCGGCATGGGCTCGGTCGGTTCGCCTGGATCGGCTCCCGAAGCGATCACGGTTGCGGCTGTCTCGAACACCCACGTCTTCGCCCCAACGCTCTCCGTGCACACCGCCGCGGCGCCCGACGACCTCAAGAGCATCGCGATCGCCGGCGCGGGCGGTACTCGTTTCCCCAGCTCGTACGCGTTCGCCGCCCACCGGCTGGTCGACGTCGGAGCGCTCACCGGAACGACCGGGGAGAGGGTCGACCGGCGTCTCTGCGGCCCTGACAACGACACGAACAATCCCGCGAAGTCCTCGTTGCGGCCGGGCTCGCTGAACGGCGACATCGCGCTCCTGTCCCGCGGACACTGCACGTTCGTCTCGAAGGCGATTCGAGCTGCAGTCGCAGGTGCGACCGGGCTCGTGCTGGTCGACAATCGCTCCGGCGGGCCGGATGCGATTCCCATCGAGTTGCCGCTGCCGGCGGGGATGATCTCGGACCTCGACGGCGCCAACCTGCGCGCGTATCTCGCGACGACGGGTGGCGCCGCCGACGTGACGGTCGGCAATGCGATCCAGCGAGTGGAGACCGGCCGCAGCGGCGTCGTCACGAGCTTCTCTTCCGGAGGTCCGACGGCGTTCGAGCACCTACTCAAGCCGGACGTGTCTGCACCGGGAGGCCAGATCCTCTCGTCCACCCTGCCGGAATTCAGCGGAGGATCCCCCTTCGCCGTCTTCGACGGCACCAGCATGTCCGCTCCACACGTCTCGGGAGCCGCAGCGTTGCTCCTCCAGCTTCACCGTGGGTGGTCGCCACAGCAGGTCAAGTCTGCGCTCGTGTCGACCGCGGGCGCAGCCTGGGCAGACACCGCGCGCACCCAGGAGGCTCCCGTGACGCTCGAGGGAGGGGGCCTGGTCGACCTTCCGCGTGCTGACCGGCCGCTCGTGTTCACCGAGCCGGCGTCGCTCTCTTTCCAGGATCTCAACGTCAACCGTCGCAGCGATAGCAGGGCGCTGGTCGTGCGCGTCACCGACGCGGGTGACGGCGCGGGCACGTGGCAGGTGCAGCTCGTGCCGCAATCGACATCGGACGGTGCGTCGCTCGCCGTGCCGCCGGCGCTCTTCGTCGCGCCCGGCGGCGAGGCAGACCTCGTCGCAGTGGCACGGGGCAGCGCGGACGCTGCGGCCGGGGAGGACTACGGGTTCATCCTGCTGCGGCGCGGCGAAGTCACGCGCAAGATTCCCTACGAATTCTTCGTCGGCAGGCCTCAACTCGGACTGCTGCAGCCGAAGCGCCTCGAACGCCTCCAGCTCGGCGACACGGTGAACGGGCCGAGCCGCGTCTCTGCGTACTGCTGTCCTTCGGCACCGTTCGGCCCTCCGCCGGACTACGTCGGCCCCGCGATGAACGAGACCGGCACGGAGACGCTCTACGTCACGAGCATCGACAAGCCAGTCGCCAACATCGGCGTCGCAATCGAAGCGTCGAGCGCCGGGTCGATCATCGACCCCTGGTTCCTCGGCTCTCCCAACGAGCGCGACGTGCAGGGATACGCAGGAACTCCGATCAACGTCAACGAGCTGATGTTCGACTTCGGCATCGACATCGGCTCGGCGGGAGCGTCGTTCCCGAAGGTGCAGCGCTTCTATGTCTCGGTCGACTCGGGCTCGGACGACTTCACGCACCAGTCTCTTCCCGGCGGCTATGTGCTCCGCTCGTGGGTGAACGACGTTCGCCCGCCGCGAATCAGGCTGTTGACGAAGCGCGTCGCCGCCGGCCGTCCGACGATCGTTGCCCGGGTGATCGACAAGGGTGCGGGCGTCGACCCGCTGTCCCTCGTAATCGCGTACCGAGGCGTGCTCGTCGGCGCGGTGCTGTACGACCCGACGTCGGGAATCGCGATCTTCCCGCTGCCGCAGCAGGCCTCCGCAATTCCGAAGGGCAGCACTCGCGCCATCCTCTCCGCGTCTGATTACCAGGAGTCCAAGAACGTCAACTCGGTCGGCGACGACATCCTTCCGAACACGGCGTTCAGGCCGGTCGGAATCACCGGCGTCTCGGGCATGGCGCTGACGTGGGTCTCCCCCGCCGAGAATCAATGCGTCGGTAAGACGGCCCGCCTGTTGGTGGTCGCAAGCTCGACGAAGCCGGTGCGGTCGGTGCGCTTCCTCGTCGACGGGAAGCAGGTCGGAGTCGACCGGAAGGGCGCGTCCGACCTCTTCTCTGACTCGTGGACGACGCGCCTCGCGTCGGCGGGAAAGCACGAGCTGCGCGCCGTCGCGACGGATGCCGGCGGGCGCACGCTCGCCGCGACACGGCACGTGAAGGTCTGCCGGTAGCGCCGAACCGCGTAGCGGTCGTCACCGGCGCGTCGAGCGGAATCGGCGAGGCGATCGCGCGCGCTCTCGCCGGGGAGGGCTGGCACGTGGTCCTGCTCGCCCGCCGCGAGGACCGTCTGCGCGCGCTCGCCGAGGAGCTCGCCGGCGAGTACGAGCTCTGCGATGTCGGACGCCGTGACGACGTCGAGCGGGTTGCCGCCTCCGTCTTGGAGCGTCATCCGCAGATTCAGCTGCTCGTGAACAACGCGGGCATTCCGGGCCGTGCCGGCTTTACCGCGATCGACCCGGAACGGCTCGAGGAGGTCATGCGCGTGAACTACCTGGGCTCCGTGTGGTCCCTGCGCGCGTTCCTGCCGGGGCTCGAGGCAGCGGGGCGCTCCGACGTCGTGAACATCGTCTCGGTCGCCGGCACTGTTGCCTTCCCCCCGTCGGGCCCCTACTCGGCGTCCAAGCATGCGCAGCTCGCCTTCTCCCGCGCCACCGCCGCGGAGTTACGCTGGCGAGGGATTCACGTCCACACGGTCAACCCTGGCTTCGTGGAGACGGAAGGATTCCCGCAGGCGTCAGCGCTGGGCAGCGCGCTCCTGCGGCGACTAGTCGTCGGCCCCGAGCACGTGGCGCGACACGTTCTCAAGGTCATCAGGCGCGACAAGGTGGAGACGTTCGTGCCGAGGTGGTATCGAGCCGCCGCGGTCGCCCAGGCACTTGCGCCCGGACTGCTTGCGCGGCTCCTCTCCCGGGCGGGCAACCGGCAAGGTCCCTAGCCCGGCTTGCGCAGGAGATACCAGCCGCTCTCGGCCACGTAGACCTCGGGCCCGCCCGGCGAGAGCTGCCGCGCACGTTCTCGCGCGTCGCCCTCGCACCCGGCGAGGTCGAAGTAGTAGTCGAGCTCACGCCGATGCGTCTGGAAGCGGGTGCGGATCAGGACGAGATCGTTGGCCTCGAAGAGCTGGCGGAAGTCGACGTCGGGCAGCGTTCGTGTATGTGAGGGATCGCGTGCGCGCTCGAAGCGGTCCAGGTCGAGCGCGACGAGCGGGTCCACGGGCGCGATCTGGTCGTCGACGAAGACGCGGCCGCCGGGTGCCGTGACACGGGCGAGCTCCGCGATGGCGGGCTCGGGGTGCGCGATGTGGTGCAACGTGCGCCGCGAGCAGGAGAGATCGAACGAGCCCGTCTCGAACGGCAGCTTCGTCGCGTCTCCCTCGACGAACGTGACGTTCTCCGGCGCACCCCTGCGGGCCCGCTCGAGGAGCTCGGGGACGATGTCGACGCCCACGACCTCGCGGACGAGCGGCGCCAAGGCGAGGGCAAGCGTGCCCGCACCGGTCCCGGAGTCGATCGCGCGCTCGTCTCCGCTCGGCGCGACGAAGGAGCGGACCTGTTCGCGGACGGTTTCGATCTGCTGCTGTGCATGTTCCGCAACGCGCTCGGCCGTCGCGCCGAAGCGTGCACGTACGTCGTCGACGTTCGACCGCTCCGATTCAGGCATCGATCACCGTCCGGCGCGCGCGCAAGGGACCCGACTCGATCCCGGAGACGAGGTCGTAGTTGATCGTGTCAGCGATGCGCGCGTGCGCCTCCGCGAGCACGCCGTGCCCGAGCAGCACGACCGGTGCGCCGACGGGCAGCTCACGGTCGAGCTCGACTGCGAACGAGTCCATCGACACCGTCCCGACAACACGCCTGGGCTCACCCGCGACCCGAACCTCGGTGCCCGTGAGGTCACGGCGGAACCCGTCCCCGTAGCCGACTGGTGCGATGCCGATCCAGGTGGGGGCCTGCGCGACGAAGCGCCGGCCGTAACCGGTGCTTTGTCCCGGCTCGAGCCGCTTCACCTGCGCGAGCGTCGTCTGCCACGACAGGACGGGCTCGAGCCCGTCTTCCTGGGGATCAGTGTTGAACGGCGACAGTCCGTAGATCGCACCCCCGCAGCGCGCTGCGTCGAAGTGTGATTCCGGCAGGCGCAGCGCGGCGGCGCTGTTCGCGGCGTGGCGCACGAGGTGGCTGTACTGCTCCGTTGCGGCGCGGAACCGCTCCAGCTGCGTACGGGCGAACGCGACGTCGCTGTCGGCGGTCGCCAGGTGAGTCATCAGCCCCACGACCTCGGCAGGTGGTGACGGCAGCTCGGTGAGCCCCCAGCGGCCCATCCCGGTGTCGAGCTTCAGGTGCACGCGCACGCCGTCCGGTATCTCGCCGTCGGCGATCACGAGCTCGAGCCCGGCGTCCCGAGCCTGCGCGACCTCCCGGTTCGAGCCGGCGGGGCCCATGACGACGATCCGCTCGGTGCGGTACTCGTTGCGCAGGGCGAGACCTTCGGGGATCGTCGCGACGCAGAGCGCCGTCGCGCCCGCGCCGAGAGCGGCACCCGCAACATCCATCGCTCCGTGCCCGTAGCCGTCTGCCTTCACGACCGCCCAGAGCCGACCACCGTCGAGCGCCCGCAGGAGCGTGCGCACGTTGCGCCGCAGGGCGCCGAGGTCGATCGTGATCTCCGAGCGATGCATTAGGCCAGGGCTAGAGGGAGGGAGTCGATCACGTCGGACGCAACCAGCCCGACCTGGTGCGGCGCAAGTTCAGCGGCGCGGCCGTGCGCAACCGCGCCGGCGGCGGCGGCGAGGCGCGCATCCATTCCCTTCGCCAGGAACGACGCGATCACGCCGGTGAGGACGTCGCCTGTTCCGGCCGTTGCCAACGCGGGCGTGCCCGCGTCGCACACCAGCACGCCTTCCCCGGGCGCGCCGACGAGCGTGCCCGGGCCCTTGAGCAGGACGACACAGCCGTAGCGATCCACTGCGCGCCGTACGGCTTCGAGGCGATGTGCGTCCACCCACGCCGATTCCTCGCCGAGCAGGCGCCCGAGCTCGCCTGCGTGCGGAGTGAGCACCCGCGACGCGGGCCAGTCGGCCGGCTCGAGCTCGAAGAGGGCGTCCGCGTCGACGACTGCCGGCAGCGCCAGGTCCTCGAGCAGCCGCCGTGCGAGTGCGCGCTCCTCGTCGCCACGACCCAGCCCCGGCCCGACGGCGAAGGCCGATGCCCGCTCCGCGAGCTCATCCACCCGTTCGCGCGGCGCCTTCACCGCTTCGACGAGCAGCGTCTCGATGACCGGCAGCGAAGCTGCGGGCACCGCGACCGCCACGTAGCCCGCGTCGGCGCGGAAAGCCGCTTCGGCGGCCAGGCACACCGCGCCTGTCATCCCCGGCGACCCGCCGACGACCAATACGGATCCCGCGGTGTACTTCGTGTCGCCCTCGCTCCTGCGCGGCACGAGCCGAAGGATCTCCTCGGTCGCGAGGCGATGCTCCGTATCCGCCTGCTCGAGCCCGATGTCCGCGACCTCGACCTCGCCGGCATGGAACCGACCCGGAGCGACGACAAGCCCGACCTTGCGCGCGTGCATGGTCACGGTGACGTCTGCGCGCACGGCGGCGCCCGGGACCTCTCCCGTCGATGCGTCGACGCCGGAAGGGATGTCCACCGCGACGACAGGAACGTCCGCGTCGTTGATGCGCTCGATCAGCGCTGCTGCGTCTGGGCGCGGCTCGGCGTGGAAACCGGTCCCGAACAGCGCATCGATGACGACGTCGGGATCGCCGTCGAGCTCCGTGCTCGTCTCACGTCCCGAGTCCGCAAGCACCCGGAGCGCGATTCTCCCGTCGCCGCCGTTTGCGCCCTGGCCGCACACGGCCGCGATCCGGCGCGCTTCGGGATATCGACGGAGAACGGCGTCTGCAACCGCACGCCCTGCGCGTTCCATCAATGCCTCGACGTCGCGGCCCTGCTCGGCGGCGCGCATCTCGTCCGCCGTGTAGAGCGGCTCGAACATCAGTGCCCCCTAACGCTTGTCGACGACCGCGACCGCGTTCGCGAGCTCGCGGGAGTGCGTCATCGACAGATCGATCGAACCGGCACCCACACGCTCCGCCCACGCCGCGACTCGGCCGCCGAGGCGCACCGAGGGCTTCGGCCGGCCGGCGATCTCGATATCACGCCAGGCGAACGCGCGCGCGACGCCGAACCCGAGCGCTTTCCCTACGGCTTCCTTGCCGGCGAACCTGCCGGCATAGCTCTGGGCCGGATTCGGGCGCGAGTCGCAATACGCGCGCTCGGCCTCCGTGAAGCAGCGCTCGCGGAAGCGCGGATAACGCTCGAGCGCGCGGCGCACGCGCTCGATCTCGATCAGGTCGACACCGACGGTCACAAGTGACCCACCCGGTGCCATTGGTGGATGCCTGGGTCGCGAGCACCAAGCGATGCAAGGACGCAGGGAGCACTCGGGCTGGATCGCCCGAGTGCGACTGAGGACGCGGCAGCGCGCCGCGTGCTCGCGGGCCAGGCGCCGCCGAATGTCGCCGGGTGGGTCACAAGTGCTCCTCGAGCCAGTCGGGCAGCTGCGCGATCGACGAGATGATCCCGTCGGGCTTGGCCCGGTTCACTTCCACGGCGTCGGGTCTGAACTTCCCCGTGCGGACGAGGATGGTCTTCATGCCGTGCGCCTGCCCCCCGCCGATGTCGGCCTCGATGTCGTCTCCCACCATCCACGTGAGGCTCGGCTCGGCGTCGAGCGCAGTCAACGCCGATTCGAAGTAGGCAGTCGACGGCTTGCCGAGCACGATTGCCTCGGTGTCTGCGGCGTACTCGAGCCCGGCGACGAATGCGCCGGCGTCGAGAAGGGGCCCGTGCTTCGTCTGCCACCACCGGTTCTTGTGCAGCGAGTAGAGCTGCGCGCCGGCCTCGAGCTCATGGAATGCGCGCGCCAGATTCATGTAACTGAAGACGAGATTGGTCTCGGGGGTCTCGTCGGCGCCGCCGATGAGGACGGCCTCCGCGTCCTCGCCGACGAGCTCGATCCCTTCCAGCTCGCCGACGATCGCGTGCATCGTGAGCGCGAGGACCCGGCGCCCGGCCAGCGTCTGCGCCGCGGCCCGCGGCGTCGTCTGCAGCTCTTCGTCGTCGAGCTCGATCCCCATCGCACGCAGGTCCTCGGCAAGCGCCGCACGGCCCTTTGTGGTGCCGTTCGTGACGAAGCGGATCCTGTGCCCGTCGGCACGAAGCCGCCGGACGGCCTCGGCTCCGCCGGCGATCGGTTCGCCCGAGACGTGGAAGACTCCGTCGACATCCAGCAGAATTGCAGCCATGGACGGCGAGTCTATTCGGGTGACCCGTTCCGTCGTTCTGCCGCTCGCTGAAGTGCAGCTCCGCTTCTCGCGTTCGAGTGGGCCGGGCGGACAGCACGCGCAGAAGTCCGAAACGCGCGTCGAAGCAGTCTTCGACGTAGACGCCTCGAACGCGCTCACCGACATCCAGAAGCGGCGAGTCGTCGCGCGTGCGGGGCCCGTGTTGCGGGCGCTGGCGCAGGACGAGCGCAGCCAGTTCCGGAACCGCGAGCTTGCCGTCGAGCGGCTCGTCGAACAGCTCCGCCGGGCGCTCCGGGTAGAGCGGCGCCGGGTGCCGACGAAACCAACGGAGGCCTCCCGCCGGCGCCGGCTGGAGGACAAGCAGCGGCGCTCCCGGACGAAACGGCTCCGCCGCGATCTGGGCGACTGACGCCGCCCGCACCCATTCGGGCCGGTCGCGCGTTTACGGGTTGAAAGTAATGGCGCCGATAGCCGTCACCCTGGCCAGGCGGGACCCGCCGGCAGCTGTGGTCGCCCTGGTCGGCGAGCACGATGCGTACTCCGCTGAGCGGCTCGAGAGCGAGCTCACGGAGCTCCTGGACGAGGGCCGGCGGATCGTCGTCGACCTTCGCGACACCTCGTTCATCGACTCGACGACATTGAGCGTTTTGCTCGGAGCACGCCTGCACGCCGAGAAATCGTCCCTTGGCTTTGCCCTCCTTCTCCCCGACCGCCGGTACACCCAGGTCCATCAGATCTTGGATCTGACCGGTCTCGCCCCGACCTTTGCGATCTTCGAGCAGCTCGACGCTGCGCTCGCGGCGGTTCGCGCGGGCCGCGTCGCCGACCACCCCGTCCGAGCCGCTTAACCACGCCGTCCGACCCGCTCCGTAGCTTCCATCCGCGATGGACTACGAGCCCCTCCGGCGTGGCTTTGCCGAGTTCGTCGGCACCTTCGCGCTCATCTTCATCGGCGCGGGGTCGATCCTCACGATTGCGAAAGCGCTCGCACCGGCACTGACCAGCGCGCCGGCCGTAGACGTGTATGGCGGACTGACCCTCGTCGGCGTCGCCTTGGCGAACGGGCTCGCGATCGCCGTGATGGTCTCGGCGGTCGGGCACATCTCCGGCGCTCACTTCAACCCCGCCGTGACGCTCGGGTTCCTCGTGACCCGCCGGATCGCGCCGTCGCTGGCGGTCGTTTACTGGAGCATGCAGTTCGCCGGCGCCGCCGCCGCCGCCGCCTTGCTGCGCTGGTTCTATCCAGCGGGTGCACGGCGGCTTACCCATCTGGGCGCTCCCGGGCTCTCGAGCGGCGTCACCGTCTGGCAAGGGCTGGTGATCGAGATGGTGCTGACGTTCTTCCTCGTCTGGGTGATCTTCGCCACCGCCGCCGACCCAGGGGGCACCTTCAAGTCGATTGCCGGGCTCGCCATCGGCCTGACGATCACGATGGACGTCTTGGTGGGCGGCCCGATGACGGGCGCCGCGATGAATCCGGCCCGCGCGTTCGGACCGGAGTTGCTGTCACGCCACTGGACCGACGCGTGGGTCTGGTACGTCGGCCCGTTCGTCGGCGGTGCGCTGGCTGCGCTCGTCTACGACACGCTCTACCTGCGCACGGGGCGACCGCTCTTGCCGGTCGGCACGCCCGAGACCGGCGTGATCGAACCCCGGCCCGGCGAGACCGCGCTCTCCTAGCCCGCTATTCGACCGTGACGGTCTTGGCCAGGTTGCGCGGCTGGTCGACGTTCAGCCCGCGCAGTCGTGCGATGCGGTAAGCGAGCAGTTGAAGCGGCAGCACGGCGAGTATCGCCTGCAGGAATGCAGGCGTGGACGGGACGTAGATGACGTCGTCCGCGTGGTGCTGGATGTCCTCGTTCCCGTCGGTTGCGATCGCGATCACCTGCGCGCCGCGCGCTCTTACCTCCTGGATGTTCGAGACGACCTTGTCGTACACGATCTTTTGATCGGTGGCGATGCAGACGACCGGCGTCTCCGAGTCGAGGAGTGCGATCGGGCCGTGCTTCATCTCGCCGGCTGAGTACGCCTCCGTCGGGATGTAGGAGATCTCCTTCAGCTTCAGCGCGCCCTCGAGGGCGACCGGCAACCCGATGTGACGTCCGAGATAGAGGAAAAACGGCTTGTTGTAGTGCCGTTGCGCGATCTCCTCGATGGGATGGTCGGCGTCCAGGAACTGCTCCATCTTCTCGGGCAGGTCGAAGAGCTCCTCGAGGATGAACTCGATCTCTTCGGCAGGCAGAGTGCGCCGGACCTGCGCGAGCTTGAGCGCGATCAGTGACAGCAGAGCCACCTGCGCAGTAAAGGTCTTCGTCGCCGCCACGCCGATCTCGAGCCCGGCGCGCGTGTAGAGGACGGCGTCGACCTCGCGGGTGATCTGTGTTCCGAGCTGGTTGGTGATCGCGAGCGTGCGCGCGCCCTGCTCACGAGCGAGCCGCATTGCCGCGATCGTGTCGGCAGTCTCACCCGACTGCGTGATTCCGATCACCAGCGTGTCCCTCGAGAGCACAGGATTGCGGTAGCGCCACTCGCTTGCAATGTCCGGCTCGACCGGAACGCGCGCCCACTCCTCGATGATGTACCGCCCGACGACGCCGGCGTGGTACGCGGTGCCGCAGGCGACGATCACGATCCGGCGCAGGTTCTGGATCTCCAGCTCGTTGAGGCCAATCCCTTCCAACACGAGTTTCCCGCGGCGCGCGCGATCGCCGATCGTCTCGCGCACCGCCTCCGGCTGCTCGTAGATCTCCTTGAGCATGAACGTCTCGTAGCCGCCCTTGACGGCGCTCTCGTCATCCCAGTCGATGGGCTCGACCTCCTTGTGCTCGACCTCGCCTTCGTCCGTGAAAAAGCGCGCACCCTCGGGAGTGATCGCGACGACCTCGCCGTCCTCGATCAGCTGGACCTTGCGGGTTTCCTTGAGGAACGCCGCGATCGAAGACGCCAGGAACATCTCGCCGTCACCGACGCCGACGACAAGCGGGCACTGATGGCGTGCGCCGACGAGGAGGTCTGGTTGGTCGTGATGAATCACGACGAAGGCGAAGTGACCTTCGAGCCGGCGATACGCAGCTCGCACGGCCTCGATGAGATCGCCGTCGTAGTTCTGCTCGACGAGGTGCACGACCACTTCCGCATCCGTCTCGGAGCTGAACCGATGGCCCTCGGTTTCGAGCGATTCCTTGAGCTCACGATAGTTCTCGATGATTCCGTTCAGCACGATCGCGAGCCGGCCGTCCTCACAACCTGTCAGTGGATGCGCGTTCTGCTCGGTGACGGCGCCGTGGGTCGCCCAGCGCGTGTGACCGAGGCCGTTACTCGACTTGGACCCGTTCGGGCCGGCGGCGTCCTTCAGAAATTGGAGATTGCCCACGGCGCGCACGTATTCGAGGCCGCCGTTCTCACGCAGTGCGATGCCGGCGGAGTCGTAGCCGCGGTACTCGAGGCGCTCGAGGCCGTGGAGCAACAGCTCCTTTGCAGCCCGGTTACCGACGTACCCGATGATCCCGCACACCCGAAGCTCCTCTCAGTTGCCGCCCCGTGCTTTCAGAGGTGGATCGAAATGCTGCAGATTGCGGTTTTCCGAAACTGGGCTCTCGAAAACGGCAAAGCCCGGCTGAGCATCCGTCCCCTCGTCGAGACGGTCAGCCGAGCTCTCGTCGCACGAGAGTCGCGATCCTACCACAGAGGCTTTCGGCCTCCGGGCCGCTTTCCGCCTCTGCCAGCACCCGAACCACGGGCTCCGTGCCGGACGGTCTCACGAGCACCCGGCCGCGGTCCCCGAGCTCGGCGTTGAGCCGCGCAACCTCCTCTTCGATCGCAGGACTGAGGTGCAGGTTCGCCACAAACACGTTCTCCTTAGCCTGCGGAAAGCGGGGCATGACGGACGCGACTTCCGCGAGTGGACGTCCGTGCAACGCGCTGCAGAGCAGGAGCGCCGCTACCAGTCCGTCACCGGTCACATGTCCATCCAGCCAGATCAGATGTCCGGATTGCTCGCCGCCGAGAATCCCTCCTTCGCGGCGCAGCGCCTCGAGAACGTAACGGTCGCCGACGTCGGTGGTGACCACGCGCACGCCGTTCTCGGCCATGAGCCGATGCAGGCCCATGTTCGCCATCACCGTTACCGCGACCAGGTCGACCTTGCGGTCGAGGGCCAGCACGGCGACGATCTGATCGCCGTCGACGACGTCTCCGTTCCCGTCGACGGCCAACATGCGGTCGCCGTCACCGTCGAAGGCGACACCGAGGTCGAGCCCGAGCTCGGTGACGGTTCGCTGTAGCGCCCGCAGGTCGGTCGCGCCGCAGCCGACGTTGATGTTCGTGCCATCGGGCTCGTCGCCGATTGCCGTGACCTGCGCGCCGAGCTGCGTGAAGGCTTTCGGTGCAAGGCCGGCGTAGGCGCCGTTTGCGCAATCGACGCCGATCCTCAGGCCGGTGAGATCGGAGCCGAATCGTTCGACGACGTGCTCCAGGTAGCTGTCGGTAGCGACGCCGACCTCGTCGATCTCGCCGCCCCCCGTAGCCGGTTCGTCGAGCAACGCCTCGATCTCTTCCTCCTGCTTGTCGGACAGCTTCTGACCGTCGCGGTCGAAGAACTTCACACCGTTGTACTCGGGAGGGTTGTGCGATGCGGTGATGACGCACCCGAGGTCGAGTGTCAAGAGTGCGACAGCCGGGGTCGGGAGCACGCCCGCAATGACCGCGTTGCCGCCGACGGAGGCAATCCCGCGCGCGAGCGCATCCTCCAGCTCGGGTCCGGACGCGCGCGTGTCACGTCCGACGAAGATCCGGCCGCGACCGGACCACAGCGTCGCGGCACGGCCGAGACGCTCAACTAGCTCCGGGGTGAGGTCCTTGCCGACGATGCCGCGTACGCCGTCCGTTCCGAAGTAACGCCGTGGCACGGGCGCGGAGGATAGGTGAGAAGACGGCTTGGGCATGATCTTCATAGGAGGACGCGGACGTCGCGTCGTCCGCGTCCGTTCGACCGCGCGAAGCGCGGGTCTACCTCGGACAAGCGCTAAAAGCGCAGCTTTTAGCGCTTACTGAACTGCGGCGCCTTGCGCGCCTTGTGCAGGCCCGCCTTCTTGCGCTCGACGATCCGAGCGTCGCGCGTCAGGAAGCCGGCCCGCTTGAGCGGGATACGCAACTCGGGATCGGCCTCGACGAGCGCGCGGGCGATGCCGTGACGGACGGCGCCTGCCTGTCCGCTCGGGCCGCCGCCGTGAACGCGGACCCGGATGTCGAAGGTCCCCTCCACCCCTGCGGTCTGCAACGGCGCCAGCGCTGAAGTGCGGTGCGCGGCGCGCGGAAAGTAGTCCTCGATCGTGCGCCCGTTGAACCAAGTATTCCCGTCGCCGGGTCGCAGGATCACTCGTGCAACGGAGGTCTTCCGCTTGCCCGTCCCACGGTATTGCGCGAGCTGACTCATCTGTCCTCCCACTTCAGCGGCTGCGGCGCCTGCGGCCCGTGCGGATGCTCGGGTCCCGCGTAGATCTTGAGCTTCGTGATCTGCTGCCGAGCGAGCCTGTTCTTCGGGAGCATGCCCTTGACCGCGGCGCGCAGAACCTCTTCGGGCCGGCGGTCGAGCTGTTCGCGCAGAGTTCTGCTGCGGAGACCTCCGGGATACCCGGAGTGCCGGTAATAGCGCTTCTGGTCGAGCTTGTTGCCGGTCACGTGGATCTTCTCGGCGTTCACGACGATCACGAAGTCGCCGGTGTCCACGTGCGGGGTGTACTCCGGCTTGCCCTTGCCGCGCAGCTGGTCCGCGATGCGGGTCGCGAGCCGGCCGAGCGTCTGCCCGTCAGCGTCCACCACGTACCAGTGGCGTGCGATCTCTCCCGGTTTGGCGTTGTAAGTCTTCATTGGCTCCAAATCCCGTGCCTGGGTTCAGCCTGGCTCGGGCGTACAAAAAAGCGGACTAACGGGGTCCGCCGGCGCAAAACTGTAGCAGTCCAGCCCGGAATCCGGCCGCCCCCCCATGGGAGGGATGGCGGACGTATGGGGCTTCCGTGATCCTCGCCGCGAGCCTTCCGACGGCGATGACGCGTCGATTTTCCGCCAGCTCGTCGAGGAACGGGCGGGCGGCGAGGATCTCGGGCCCGGTGGGGCGGCGGTTCGAGGTCTCGGTGCCCGGGTGTGTGGGCACGACGTTCCAGCAGAGAGCGTCGAGCCCGAGCTCCGCGAGGACGCGCTGGACGATCGTCGCCGTTGCCTCCGCCGGCCCGCGGCCGGTCAGCTGGCGCTCCGAGGTGAAAGGCAGGCCGGAGACGCGCGCGCCGCGGTAGCCGGGTGCCTCGCCGACGAGCAGCATCGATGCGTCGGCCCGGCTCTCGAGATAGACGCGTAAGCGCTGACAGCGGAGTTCGGCCCCGGCTCCATCTCGGTAGAAGTTGAAGGTCGCGCCAATACGAGCAGACGCGAGGCGCGACACGAACCTTTCCGTCTGCATGTCGTCACTATGCTCATGCGGGTGAGAGGACGCACCGCCGCGCTGGTTGCGGCCTGCGCGGGGGTCTGCGTACCCGCTGCGGCCGCAGCGCCCCCTCAGGGCGTGCAGGCGGACGCGGCCTTCGCGGCCAGTTACGCACAACACGGCGTCACCAGCGTGGCCGCCACCACCCAACGTGTCAGCTGCTACGCGCCGGAGCTCTACTACACAGCCAGCCTCGCACCCGCGCAGGGCTATCCGGACGGTGGCTCCACGTTGTGCAACGGCGCTGTGACGTCGGGCGAGGACATCGGCCCGTACGCGACGCAGGACGTCTCCAACCCGCCGCTGCGCGCGAAGGACTTCTCCGAATCGGATCTGCACGTCGATCCGACGAACGCGCAGCACCTGATCGGGATCAGCAAGTGGATCGTCAACAGCGAGGGCTACAACCACCTCACCGGCTTCTTCGAGTCGTTCGACGGCGGCGCGACCTGGCCCCAGCTCGGTCACATTCCCGGGTACGAAGGCTGGACGGACAATTCAGATCCCGTCGGAGCGTTCGACCCGTGGGGGAACTTCTATGCAGTCGTGTTCCCGTACGAGTTCTCGTACATCCCAAGCGGACAGCACTTCTTCCTGTCTCCGGACGTCAATCCTTCGTTGCCGCGCTCGGGCCTCGGGATCGCCGTTCGTCCTCACGGCGCCTCTGTGGCAACGGCCTGGAACACGACGCACAGCGGGCAGCTGGATCTGATCGAGCGAACGCCGTTCAACGGGAACGAGACCTTCGACAAGCAATGGCTGGCGATCGACACGAATCGCCGCAGCAAGCATTTTGGGCGCGTCTACGTCACCTGGGCCGTCGGAAACCAGGACAGCGACCTGCGCATCTACGGGTCGTACGCGGATGCGCACGAGGACGGCACGCACACGAGCTGGTCTCGCCCGCGGCTCGTGCTGGCCCAGGCACTGCGGGTGGGCGACAACGGCTCGCTGCCGCGCGTCGCGCCGGACGGAACCGTCTGGCTCGCGACGTCGAGTTTTCGGACCAACAACGAGCCGTTCACGATGTCGCTCACGTCGTCACGTGACGGCGGCAGATCCTGGGCGCGACGGCGGTTGATCGTCCGCCACAACATCGACGGGTATCGGAATACGACGTTCCGCGCGGCCTTCGGCGAGGCATTCGTCGTCGGATCGCGGAAGGTCGGCCGGTTCTACCCGTTGTACGCCGCGTACGAGCAGTCCGGTTCCAGCGGGACACAGCTGTTCATCCGCGGCTCGTTCGACGGCGGCAAGCACTGGTCGCGAGCGATCCAGGTGAGCGACGCGTCCGGCGCGGGCGAGGCGTTGCAACCAAACCTCGCCGTCGCGCCCAACGGGACCGTCGCAATCGCGTTTTACGACCGTCGGCTGGCGTGTCCCGAACGCGACACGTCCGAGGCCACCGTCGCGGGCCTCGGCTTCGACCCGCGCACGCCGTACGGGCGCGAGAACTACTGCATCAACACGGCGATTCAGTTCTACGGCGCGAAGCTCCGGCCGCTCGGCCACAACCTCCGCCTCTCGGAGCACACCTGGGATCCACAGCTGTCATCGCCGCGCTTCGACTGCATCTGCAATCCGGCGAGCTTCATCGGCGACTACTTCGGCATCGACTCGCGGGGCGGGTTCACCTACACGGCGTCGGTCGAGACATTCAACGGCGCCGGAGAAAATCCCGGCTATCACCAACAGCAGCTGGTCTCGAAGATCCGAACGCCCTAGCTCCAGTGTTCCCAGTGGACGAGATCGTCCACGCTTTTCCTAGCCTGCGTCAGCCTGCTCGACATCGCGGTCCAGTTCGAATCATCGGCCGGCCTGCCGATGGTGATGCAACAAGCGACGGCAACGTCGTCGGGGATGCGCAGCAACTCCTTGAAGGGCTTGGTCGCTTCCATGAAGACGCCGAAGAGCCCCGCCGCGTATCCCTCGTCGATGGCGGCGAGCAGGATCAGCATGGCGGCGGCGCCCGCGTCGAAATGCCAGTAGGGGATCGGCCATTCGATCTCCGCGCCGTCGATGAGCTTGTCCGACTTGCGGTAGCGGTCGTGGTAGTCGTCCTCGCGAACACCCACGACGATCAGGACGGGCGCGTTCAGCCACTGCTCGAGCGTCGCAGCTGAACGGGGCACAGGGCTGGCCTCTTCGACGATCTCGGCGATCCGTTGACGAGTGCCGGCGTCGGTGACGACTACGAGCCGCTGTCCCTGGCTGAAGCCTGCGCTCGGCGCACGGCGAACGGTTCCGACAATCCGCTCGATCGTCTCTCGCGAGATCGGCTCCGGTTCGTACGCGCGCACCATGCGGCGCCGCTTGAGGATCTCTCTCAGATCCATCTCGGCGAGAATACGACAGGTGATCCGACGACGTGTCGTCGTCCACGGCCAAGTGCAGGGCGTGTTCTTCCGGGAGACGACCCGGCGGCTCGCGCAGAGGCACGGGGTTGCGGGCTGGGTGGCGAACCGTCCCGACGGCGCAGTCGAGGCGGTGTTCGAAGGCGAGGCGGATGCGGTGGAGCGGCTCGTCGCCTTCAGCCGCAAGGGCCCGCGCGGCGCTCAGGTCAGGTCAGCCGAGGTGACGGAGGAAGAACCGGAGGGTCTCTCCGGCTTCGCCGTGCGCTAGCCGGCACGCAAACGTCACAGTTTCGTACCCGTGCCTGGCACCGGTACGGTCCGGAGGAGCCACGCGGACGACAAGTCCGCTACTCCACACGATCATGGCCGTGCGCTAGCCGGCACGCAAACGTCACAGTTTCGTACCCGTGCCTGGCACCGGTACGGTCCGGAGGAGCCACGCGGACGACAAGTCCGCTACTCCCACTCGATCGTGGCCGGGGGCTTCGAGCTCAGGTCGAGGGCGACTCGGTTGACGCCGGGGATCTCGTTGATGATTCGGCTCGAGATCGTCTCCAAGAGGTCATACGGGAGGCGCGCCCAGTCCGCGGTCATCGCATCGTCCGAGGTGACCGCGCGGATGACGATCGGATACGCGTAAGTGCGCTCGTCGCCCTGCACGCCGACCGAACGGATCGCCGGCAGCACGGCGAACGACTGCCACAGCTCGCGATACAACCCCGCTCGCCGGATCTCCTCCTGCAGGATTGAATCCGCCGAGCGCAGGATCGCGAGCCGCTCCTCGGTGACGTCGCCGATGATGCGGATCGCAAGACCGGGGCCTGGGAAGGGCTGGCGCCACACCATCCCTTCCGGCATTCCGAGCTCTTCGCCGACGCGGCGCACCTCGTCCTTGAAGAGCAGCCGCAAAGGCTCGACGAGATCCATGCGCATGTCGGCGGGCAGCCCGCCCACGTTGTGGTGCGACTTGATCATCGCGGCGACTCCGTCCTCGCCGCCGCCCGACTCGATCACGTCGGAATAAAGCGTTCCCTGGACGAGGAAGCGAACGTCTCCTCCGAGTTTTCCCGCCTCTTCTTCAAACACGCGGATGAACTCCTCGCCGACGATCTTGCGCTTTTCCTCCGGATCGTCGATGCCCTCGAGGCGTGACAGGAACCGCTCCTGCGCCTGCACGTGCACGAGTGGAACGTGGAAATGCCCGCCGAACGTCTCGACCACCTGCTCTGCCTCGTTCTCGCGCAGCAGGCCGTGATCCACGAACACGCACGTGAGCTGATCGCCGATCGCCTTGTGCACGAGCAGCGCGGCGACCGCCGAATCGACGCCGCCCGAGAGCGCACACAGGACGCGCTCGTGCCCAACCGCCGCGCGAATCCGCTCAACCTGCTCCTCGATCACGGCGGCGGGCGTCCACGCCGGCGGCGCGCCCGCGACGTTGTAGAGGAAGTTCTTCAGCAGCTCGGTCCCGTGCGGCGTGTGCACGACTTCCGGATGGAACTGCACTCCGTAGAGCCGCCGCTCCGGATCTTCGAACGCCGCGACCGGCGTCGACTTCGATACCGCGACTATTCGCGCCCCCGAAGGAGGCGCAGTGACCGTGTCGCGATGCGACATCCAGACGGTCTCGTCCTCCGGCAGGCCTGCGAACAATTCCGACTCGACAGCAGTCAAGTCGGTCTTGCCGAATTCGGACGCACCGGTCCGCTCGACCGTGCCCCCGAGATCCAGCGCCAGCAGTTGAGCCCCGTAGCAGATGCCGAGCGTCGGAATGCCGAGCGCGAACACCTCGGGGTCGACGTGCGGCGCCCCCTCCGCGTACACGGAAGCGGGCCCGCCGCTGAGAATCAACGCGTGCGGGTTGCGCGCCCGCACCTGAGCCGCCGTCACGCCGTGCCCGACAAGCTCCGAGTACACCCGGCATTCGCGCACGCGTCGCGCGATCAGCTGCGCATACTGCCCGCCGAGATCCACCACCAGCACCGGCCGCT
>DAINSN010000013.1:11871-22292 GCA_036741295.1 Gaiellaceae bacterium | reverse complement strand
CGACTACGGCAAGGAGCCGTTCTCGCGCTTCGGTTGGCTGAACCCGCGCCGCTGGCTGCGCTGGGCCGCCGGCCTGCTCAAGGAGTTCGACGTCCGCGGCGGCGGGCCCACGACCCGCGCCAGCTCTCTGTCCGGCGGTAACCAGCAGAAGGTCGTCGTTGCGAGGGAGGTCTCGCGCGACCCGAGCGTCTTGATTGCGGCACAGCCGACTCGCGGGCTCGACGTCGGCGCGATCGAGTTCGTGCACCGCCGCCTGGTCGAGCAGCGCGACGCCGGCAAGGCGGTGCTGCTCGTGTCGCTCGAGCTCGAGGAGATCCTGTCGCTCTCGGACCGGATCCTCGTGCTCTACGAGGGCCGGGTCGTCGCCGAGTTCCCGCCGGAGGTCAGCGAGGAGGAAGTCGGCATCGCCATGACTGGTGGCAGACGCCAGGAGACAGCCGCATGAGCGAGCCCGAGTCCCAGGCCCCGCTCGACACCGACCCGGAGGGATACGCGCCGAGCGTCGCACGGCGGATGGCGTTCTACCAACGCGCCGGCGGCATCGTCACGCCGATCATGACCGCGGTGGTCGCGTTCCTGATGGGCGGGATCGTCGTCCTCTCCACCGGCCACAACCCCTGGCGCACGTACAAGGCGATCTTCGAAGGATCCGGGCTGAACTGGTTCGCCCACGTCGGCAACCACTCGATCCACGTCCCGTTCACGCATACGCACGTGTGGTTTTTGTGGGACACGAACACGAATCACACGGCTGCCTACAACCTGACGCAGACGCTGCTGACGACGACGCCGCTGATCCTCACCGGGCTCGCGGTCGCCTTCGCGTTCCGCTGTGGCCTCTTCAACATCGGCGGCCAGGGCCAGTACCTCATGGGCACGATCGTCGGCGTCTACATCGGTTCGCGGTTCACCGACATGGCCCATCTGCCGCACGTCCTCTTTGCGATCACGTGCGCCGCCCTCGCCGGCGCGCTCTGGGGGGCGATCGCCGGCTTCCTGAAAGCGACGGTCGGCGCCCACGAGGTGATCACGACGATCATGCTCAACTGGATCGCGTACTGGGGCGGGAGTTATTTATTCGGACGTGACGGCCCGCTGCAGAACCACTTCAACAAGGCGGTCCCGATCTCGGACGACATCGTAGAGAAAGCGAAGCTGCCGACGCTGTGGGGTAATCCGCATCTCCAGGCGCTGCATGTCGGTGTCTTCATCGCACTCGGAGCGCTCATCGCGTTCTACCTCATCCTCAACCGGACGACGCTCGGCTACGAGGTGCGCGCCGTCGGGTTCAATCCCGAGGCGGCGCGTTACGGCGGCATCAGCGTCGCGCGCAACTTCATCCTCGCGATGGCGATCTCCGGCCTCTTCGCGGGCCTCGCCGGCGGCATCGACATCCTCGGGTGGCAGTTCCGGCTCGGGGTGCTCGACGTGCAGGTGTCGAACATCGGCTTCATCGGCATCGCCGTCGCGCTGCTCGGGCGCAACACCGCGGTCGGGGTCGGCCTGGCCGCCTTGCTGTTCGGCGGGCTACTGACCGGCACGTCCACGCGCAGCCTCGACCCCCAAGTCTTTCCCCCACAGTTGGCGGGGAACCTTGCGCTGATGATCCAGGCGCTCGTTCTGCTGTTCGTGGGCGCGGATCTGTTGATCCTCTACATCTGGCAGGCGCGACGGAAGCTGCGACTGCCGGGCGCCGCCGGGCCGGCGAAAGGTTCCGCGTGAACGCGGTCCCCGCACAGCCACCGTGGCTTCCGACCACGCGGCAGGTCGCGATCGGCGGGATCGTGCTCGGCCTGTTCGCCTTCTGGCTGACGATTCCACCCGTCAGCGCGCGCAGCCCATGGTGGCCGGTGCTCGTGGGCCTCTGCGCGATCGCCGCTGGGATCTGGGCAGTGACCCGCGGCGTCCGTCGCCCCGGCTGGGGAGCGGTCGCGGCGGGCCTCGTCGGCATCGTGCTCGGACTCCTCTCGACACGCGCGAACGTCAGCAACCTCGACCAGGTCGTCGTGTGGTCCGCGCTGCTGTCGTCGACGCTCGTCTGGGCGACTCCGCTGACCTTCGCCGCGATCGGCGGCATGTTCTCCGAGCGGAGCGGCGTCGTGAACATCGGCCTCGAGGGAATGATGCTCTCGGGCGCCTTCTTCGGGGCGCTCGGCGCGGACAAGTTCAACTCGTGGGAGCTGGGCCTCGTCTGCGCGGCGATTGCAGGCGGCGGTTTCGCGCTCGTGCACGCGGTCATGGCAATCCACTTGCGCGCCGATCAGATCGTCAGCGGCACGGCGATCAACTTCCTCGCACTCGGTGTCACCGGCTACTTCTTCATCCAGATCTACGGCGAGAACGGCACGCCCGGGAACCTCCCGCGGATTCCCGACGTGAACGTCAATTCCCTCGGCGCGGTGTTCGGCCATCTGAACCTGATGATCTGGCTCTCGTTCGTGCTGCTGATCGCGGCTCACATCACGCTCTTCAAGACGCCGATCGGGCTGCGGATCCGCTCCGTCGGTGAGCATCCCCGCGCCGCCGACACCGTCGGCATCTCCGTTTATGCAACGCGTTACGCGGCCGTCGTCCTCTCCGGAATGCTGGCCGCGCTCGGCGGCGCGTATCTCTCGATCGGCTATCTCGGCTCCTTCAGCGAGAACATGACTGCGGGTCGCGGCTTCATCGCGCTGGCGGCGGTGATCTTCGGCAACTGGCGCCCGTTCGGCGCGTTCGCGGCCGCCCTGCTCTTCGGGGCCTCGACGGCGCTCTCGTTCCGCCTCGCTCAGCCTTGGGGGAACGCGTCCGTCCTGTTCCAGGCACTGCCCTACGTCCTGACCCTGATCGCCGTCGCCGGCGTGATCGGCCGGTCGGTCCCACCCGCGGCGGCTGGCCGTCCTTACGTCAAGCAGTAGACGCAGGGCCTGGGTGGCGCTGGTCGTCGGCCTGGCCGGGCTCTTGACGCTTCCCGCCGCAATCGAGGTCTCGCGCCGGTCCAAGCGAATCGGCCTGCTGGACGCCGGCTACGCGGCGATCCCGCTCGCCTTCGTGTTGGCATTGGTCGCTCTCGTGATGGCACGACGGGCGAAGAGGAATCTGCAGTGGCTGCAACTGCGGGAGGGGGGGACAGGGATCGCGGCGGTTGCGGTCGTGGTCGCAGCGCTCGCTTTCTGCCTGGCGGTGGCGGCCGCACTTTCCGTCGGTTTCTACGGTCTGGTGGTCGTCTACCAACATTCGCGCTGAGGCCCACTACCAGTGCCGCGGATGAGCCCCTAAGATGGGGCAGCCGCCGTGTTCGAAATTGGTAACAGCCTCCGCGAGGCGCGCCTGCGCCAAGGCCTCGACTTTCCCGAGATCGAGCAGGGAACGAAGATTCGAGGGAAATACCTACGCGCCCTGGAGGACGAGCAGTTCGACGTCCTGCCTGCGCAAACGTACGTCAAGGGCTTCCTCCGCTCCTACGCCGAGTATCTCGGCCTCGACGGGCAGCTCTACGTCGACGAGTACAACTCCCGCTTCGTCGTCGGGGAGGAGGATCCGCAGTCGCGCCCTAGACGCTCCGCCCCGCCGTCGCGGGGCGTGCAGGTTCAGTCACGCGTCGTCCTGCTGACGCTTCTCGGAATCGTGTCGGTGACCGCGCTCGTGATCGTCGCATGGACACGCGGGGAGCCGCAGCAGGTCACCCCGGCCGGCCTCGGATCGTCGAAGGCGACGACGCACCAGACTCCGGTCGTGCCTGCCGCGACATCGTCGGTGCGGCTACTCGTGAAGGCGTCGCGCGGTCCCTGCTGGCTGCAGGTGCACAAGACGTCCGCGACCGGGCCGATTCTCTTCCAGGGAACGCTCGATCAGGGACAGAAGCAACTCTTCACGGCGCGGAAGCTATGGATCACGCTCGACCGGCCTGAGAACCTCGTCACCGTGTTGAACGGGCGGACTCGCCGCCTGCCCGTCGGCGGCGTGAAGACGCTGATCGTGACGCCGCGCGGCATCCGCCCGGCCGTGTGACCGCGCGTCCCCGCGGGTTCATCGTCGTCACCGGCAGCGAGCTCGTGCGCGGCGACCGCCGCGACCTGAATGGGCCGTTTCTGGCGGGGGAGTTGCTGCGGCACGGCGTCGAGCCGGCCCGGATCTCGATCGTGGGCGACCGGGAAGAGGAGCTTGCGGGGGCCCTCGCCGAAGGGCTCGGGGCCGCCGACCTCTGCGTCGTGTCCGGCGGGCTCGGCCCGACGCATGACGACCGCACGGTCGAGCTCGTTGCGCGCGCCGCCGGCGTGGGGCTGCGGCTCGACGAAGAGCTGCACGAACAGATCGGCGGCATCTCCCGTGCGTTTGCCGACCGGCTCGGACGACCGTACGTCGACTTCGAGGCCGGGGTCCGCAAGCAGGCCACGATTCCCGAGGGCGCACACTCGCTGGGGCTCGCCGGAACCGCTCCCGGTCTCGTGCTGGAGCACGGCGAGACCGTGGTCGTGGTGCTGCCCGGCCCTCCGGCCGAGCTGCAGCGCTTGTGGAGAAACGCGCTCGAGAGCGAACCGGTGCGGCGCGTATTGGCTCGGGCGCGTCCGCCCGAGCTGCGACAGCTCCGTTTCTTCGGCGTGAGCGAGTCCGCCGTGGCGAAGGCACTCGCGGCCGCGGGTGGCGACGGCGATGGGGTGGAGGCCACGATCTGCGCGCGAGACTTCGAGATCCACGTCGACCTGGTCGTCGACCGCGGAGCAGAGGCGCGTGCCGACGAGCTCACGCAACAGCTCGTGTCTCCGCTGGAGCGCCAGCTGTTCAGCCGCGACGAGCGTCCAATCGAGGAGCTCGTGCTCGATCTCTGCCGCGCCCGCGGACTGACGCTCGGGACCGCTGAGTCATGTACGGGCGGCATGGTGGCGGAGCGGCTCACCTCTGTCCCCGGTTCGAGCGACGTCTTCGTCGGCGCGATCGTGGCCTACGCTGACGAAGTGAAGGCGCGCGAGCTCGGTGTGCCGCGTGAAGTGCTGGAGCGCCACGGCGCGGTCTCCGCGGAGACGGCGGCAGCGATGGCGGGCGGCGCGCGGGAGCGGCTGGGCGCCGACGTCGCAGTCGCGGTCACCGGAATCGCCGGCCCCGGCGGCGACAGTGACGAAAAGCCTGTGGGGCTCGTCTTCCTGCACGCGGAGGGACCCGACGGCTCGCGCGGTAGGGACTTCGTCTTTCCGGGCGACCGGACCTCGATCAGGCGCCGTGCGACGGTCACGGCGCTCCACCTGCTGCGGCGGCTTCTGGAACAGACTCGCGACGAATCCGCGTGAATCTCCCCGCTAGCGTGGCGGGCAGTGAACGCGCGCGCCTGTTCTGCGGCCTCCGTCTTCCCGACCGGGCGCTCGACACGCTGTCGGACTGGCAAGCCGAGCACATCGGGAAAGGGCGGCCGGTCGCTCGGGACCACCTGCACGTCACGCTGGCCTTCCTCGGGCACCGCCCGGTGGAGGAGCTCGAGTCAATCGTCGGCGCAGTGCGCGAGGCCGCCGCTACCGCAGGCCCGATCCGGCTCGTGCCGGAGCACTACCGGGAGACCCGGAGCGTCGGGATGCTCATGCTGAGTGATCTCGGCGGCGAGGCGACCCGTCTCGCCGAGAATCTGCAGGCCCGGCTCGAGCGTCTCGGGGTCTACGAGCGCGAGCAGAGGCCCTGGCTCCCTCATCTGACGGTCGTCCGGTTCCGGGAGCGCCCTCGGCTGCGGCCGCCGCTGCCGGAACTGGGGGAGGTCAGTCCGTCCGATGCCGCTGCCTACCATTCAGTGCTGCGGTCCAGTGGAGCGCAGTATGTCGTCGTCGAATCGTTTGCCCTGGGAGGTTGATGTAAGTGGATCGCGAGCAGGCTCTGGACGCCGCCCTCGGGCATATCGAGCGGCAATTCGGCAAGGGCGCGGTGATGAAGATGAACGACCATGCGGCCGTCTCGATCGGCGCGATCTCGACCGGCTCGCTCGCGCTCGACCTCGCGCTCGGAATCGGCGGGCTGCCGCGGGGTAGGATCGTCGAGATCTTCGGCCCCGAGTCGTCAGGAAAGACGACGCTCGTCTACCACGTGATCGCCGAGGCACAACGGCGCGGCGGCATCTGCGCGTTCATCGACGCCGAGCATTCGATGGACCCGACGTATGCGAAGCACATCGGCGTCAACATCGATGACCTCCTCGTCTCGCAACCCGACACCGGCGAACAGGGGCTCGAGATCGCCGAGCTGCTGATCAGGTCGGGCGCGCTCGACGTCGTCGCTGTCGACTCGGTCGCTGCGCTGACGCCGAAAGCGGAGATCGAAGGCGAGATGGGCGACACGCACGTCGGCCTGCAGGCGCGACTGATGTCGCAGGCGCTGCGCAAGCTCGCCGGCACCCTGAACCGCACGGACACGATCTGCCTCTTCACGAACCAGCTACGCGAGAAGATCGGCGTGATGTTCGGCAACCCGGAGACGACCCCAGGAGGCCGCGCGTTGAAGTTCTACTCCTCGGTGCGCCTCGACATCCGCCGCATCGAGACGTTGAAGGAAGGCGCCGAGGCGTTCGGCAACCGCGTGCGCGTGAAGGTGGTGAAGAACAAGGTCGCACCGCCCTTCAAGCAGGCCGAGTTCGACATCATCTACGGCTCGGGCATCTCGTGGGAGGGAACGGTGCTCGACGCCGGGCTCGAGCGGAAAGCCGTGACGAAATCCGGGTCGTACTTCAGCTTCGGCGACGAACGGCTCGGCCAGGGGCGCCAGAACGCGACCGCGTTCCTGCGTGAGCATCCGGACGTCTGCCAGGGAATCCTCGCCCGGATCCAGGCCGACCTCGGTCCCGAGCAGGTCGCGTCGGCACGACTGCTCCCGATAGCTGTCGACGCCGAACAGAACGGCCAGGTCAAGGGAGACCAGAAAGCCCGGATCGAGAAGGCCGCTTCGAAGTAGTGCCCACAGTGACGAGGCTCGCGGTAGAGCGGCGCGGCCGCGTGGCCGTCGAACTGGACGGCGCCCCCTGGCGCACGCTGCCGGTCGATGTGGTGGCACGCGCCGGGCTCACGGAAGGGCGTGCACTCGACCGCTCGGCCCTGCGATTGCTCCGTCGTGAGCTCCGGCGCGCAGAAGCGCTTGGTGTCGCCGGACGCGCGCTGCGGCGGCAGGATCTCTCGGAGCGCGGGATCGCAGAACGGCTGGCCAGGGCTTCGGTGGCTCCGGCCGCGGTTGAAGAGTCGCTCACCGTTCTCTCGCGCGCCGGGCTCGTAGACGACGCCCGCTTTGCGCGCACCCGGGCCGGGAACCTTGCCGAGCGGGGCTACGGCGATGCCGCCATCCGGCACGACCTCGGGCGGCGGGGGATCGCCCCGGAAGTGATCCAGCAGGCGCTCGAGATCCTCCAGGCCGAAGCCGAACGGGCCCGGCGTCTGGTGGAGCGTCGCGGGCCGGGGGCGAAAACCGCCCGCTACCTGGCTTCGAAGGGCTTCGGCGAGGAGGCGCTGGAAGCCGCGGCCGGCGCCGACTTTGCACCCGAACCCTGAGCGGCGGTAAGATGCGGATGCCTTATCCGACGTTTTGCCTGCACAGGAACGTTTTCCGAATCGCAACGGCACTTACGAAACTCATGTCAATCTCCGACCAGTCCGACACCGAAAGGCTCTTGACAGCGGCGAGCTAGGCAACCGCTTTCCGAGCCGAGGTGTCGGCTCGTTTCATCGATTCGGGATTCCCCGTGCCGGCCGGACTGCCGGGTGGGCGCCGCGGTAGCGAGCGCGGACAACCGACCCAGGAGCTGAGCCAATTGCAGGTCGCCATCGGGATTCTGATCGGCCTCGTCGCGGGGGGATTGGTAGGGGCAGTCGCGGTCGGCGCGCTCGGCAAGTCGCGTCTCGGCGCGGCCCAGCACCAACGGAAGCAGCTGATCGACGACGCCCAGCGCGAAGCGGAAACGCTTCGCCGGGAGACGCAGATCACTGCCCGTGAAGAGGCGGTCACGCTGCGTGCCGAGATCGACCAGGAAATTGCAGAGCACCGCGGCCGGATCGTCAAGGTCGAGGAGCGCGTGATCGCGAAGGAAGAGGAGATCGACGGGAAGCTGACCGAGATCGCGCGCCGCGAGCAGGGTGTCGCCGATCGCGAAACCCACCTGCGACAGCTTCAGGACGAGAACAAGGATGCGAAGGAGCAACAGTTCGCCGAGCTCGAGCGGATCTCGGGCATGACGGTCAACGAGGCGAAGCTCAACCTGCTGGAACGGTCCGAAGATCTCGTCCGGCACGAGCTCGCGCGGCGGGTCCGCCAGCTCGAGGAGGAAGCACGCACGGAGGCGAAGAGGCGCGCGCGCAATCTCGTCGCCGACGCCCTCCAGCGCGTTGCAGCGAGTCACGCCGCCGAGACGACAGTGTCCGTCGTCGAGCTGCCTTCCGACGACATGAAGGGTCGCATCATCGGCCGAGAGGGTCGCAACATCCGCGCCCTCGAGCACCTCACCGGCGTCGACTTCATCATCGACGACACGCCCCACGCGGTCGTTCTCTCCTCCTTTGACGGCATCCGGCGCGAGATCGCCAGAATCACGTTGACCAAGTTGATCGAGGACGGCCGGATCCACCCGGCGCGCATCGAGGACACGTACTACGCATCGAAAGCGGAGATCGAGGATGCGATCGTGCAGGCGGGGGAACAGGCGGTCTTCGAGGCGAACTGCGGCGAGTTTCACGAGGAGCTCGTCAAGATCCTCGGGCGCCTGCGCTATCGCACGAGCTACGGCCAGAACGTCCTCAAGCACACGCTCGAGGTCGTCCACCTTGCGGGCATCATGGCGTCAGAGGTCGGCGCAAGTGTGAAGGTGACGAAGCGTGCGGCACTGTTGCACGACCTCGGCAAGGCGATGACGCACGAGGTCGAAGGCTCACACGCATCGATCTCCGCGCAGCTTGCACGCCGGTACGGCGAGTCGCAGCACGTCGTGCACGCGATCGAGGCGCATCACTACGAGGTCGAGCCGCAGACCGTCGAAGCGGTGCTGCTGATCTCGGCCGATGCGATCTCGGCGTCACGGCCCGGCGCACGGGGCGAGAGCCTCGAGCACTACATCAAGCGGCTCGAGTCCCTCGAGGAACTCGCGGCGCAGAAACCCGGTGTCGAGAAGGTCTACGCGCTCCAAGCCGGCCGCGAGATCCGAGTGATCGTCAAGCCCGGCGAAGTCGACGACGACGCGGCCGTCCTGCTCTCGCACGAGATCGCGCGGGAGATCGAGGATCAGCTCGAGTATCCCGGGCAGGTGAAGGTGACGGTCATCCGCGAGAGCCGAGCCGTCGACGTCGCCCGCAATGTCGCGAACGGCGGCCACCACGAGTCACTTGCGCCGGCAGAAGTGGCGCCGCAGGTCCAACCGGATCAGGCTGCCTAGCTCCTAAGTCCGCCTGGCGAACGCGGCCGTTGCGCCGAGTGCGATGAAGACGAGGCCGGAGCCGTAGCGGACAGTGTTCCGCCGGCGTCTCAGTAGGCCGCCGACGGTCCCGGCCGCAAGTGCGTAAAGCGAATCGGTGATGAGGCCGAGCCCGACGAAGACGAAGCCGAGGACGAGTGCCTGCGACCAGACACCGCCCCGGTCGGGAGCGATGAACTGCGGCAGGAACGCCAGGAAGAAGAGCGCAGTCTTGGGATTTAGGGCATTCACGATCATGCCGCGCACGAACGCCCGCCGAAGCGGTTCACGCTTGCGCTCGACCTGCGTCTCCGGATCCCGTTGGAGCAGCTTGCGAATCCCGAGATAGACCAGGTACGCGGCACCTGCGTATTTGACGACACTGAAGGCCAGCGACGAGGCAACGATCAAGGCGGACAGCCCTGCCGAGGCCGCGGCGACGTGAACGAGTGTGCCGAGATGGACGCCGGCGACAGAGGCCAGCCCGACGCGGCGACCCTGCTCCGCGCTTTGGAAGACGATGTAGAGGACGGCCGGTCCAGGGATCACCAACAGCGCCAGGGCCGCCAGGCCGAAAAGCCACATCGACGTGGAGTCCGGAAAGACCACCGGTACCATTCTGGCCCGTGCGCCGGTACCACGTCACGACCTTCGGCTGCCAGATGAACGCTCACGACAGCGAGCGGATCAAAGGCATGCTCGAGGAGCTCGGGCTCGGCGAAGCAATCACGCAGGACGAGGCCGACGTCCTTGTCTTCAACACCTGCACGATCCGTGAGAAGCCCGACCAGAAGTTCGCCGCGCATCTCGCACAGGCCGCCGCGGTCAAGCGACGCGATCCGGACAAGGTGATCGCCGTCGGGGGCTGCTACGCGGAAGCGCAGCGCGAGCGTCTGTTCGAGCTCTATCCGTACGTCGACGTCGCGTTCGGGCCGGGATCGATCCCTCATCTCGGCGAGTGGCTCGGCGCCGGCGGGCTCGGCGTCGCACGCGGACGCTTCGGCCTCGACGACCGCAGCTTCGCCGGGGAGCTGCCGATGCA
>DAINSN010000013.1:0-11861 GCA_036741295.1 Gaiellaceae bacterium | reverse complement strand
ATGCATCGTGAACGCAACTTCCAGGCGTGGGTGCAGATCTCGATGGGCTGCAACTCGATCTGCGCGTACTGCATCGTTCCGGCAGTGCGGGGACGGGAGGTGAGCCGCCGCCCCGGCGAGATCGTCGCGGAAGCGACACGGCTCGCAGCAGAAGGCGTGCGAGAGCTCACACTGCTCGGGCAGAACGTCAACTCGTGGGGCCGCGATCTCGCGCCGGAGATCCACACCGAGTTCGGCGAGCTGCTGCGCGCGTGCGACGCAGTCGACGGGATCGAGCGCCTGCGCTTCACCAGTCCACATCCCAAAGACTTCCGCCGCCCGGTGATCGATGCGATGGCCGAGTGCGACGCTGTGTGCGAGCACGCCCACCTCCCTTTGCAGTCCGGCTCGTCCCGCATCCTGAAGGCCATGCGTAGGACCTATAACCGCGAGCGCTTCCTGCGACTGGCCACCGAGCTGCGCGAGGCGATCCCGGATCTCGCGCTCACGACCGACCTGATCGTCGGTTTTCCGGGTGAGACCGAGGCTGACTTCCAGGAGACGATCTCGGCCGTCGAGGAGGTCGGCTTCGACAGCGCGTTCACGTTCGTGTACTCACCTCGCGCGGGCACCGAGGCAGCGGCGATGACCGCGCAGATCCCGGAAGAAGTGAAACACGATCGCATCGAGCGGCTGATCGAGGTCGTTCAGCAGGTGGCCGCCTCCCGCAACGCGCAGCGTGTCGGGCGGGTCGAGGAGGTCCTCGTCGAGAGTCCCAGCCGCACCGACCCGAGCCTGCTGCGTGGGCGCACCCGGCGCAACACCACCGTCAACTTCTCCGGCAGCGCGGCCGCAGGAGATCTGGTCGACGTGCGGATCGAGGATGCAACATCCACGACGTTGCGCGGCGTCCAGGCCGTGCCGGTCGCCGTCTGATGCGGATCCTCGTCACGGGCTCCAGCGGCCAGATCGGGACGAACCTCGGTCAGCGCCTGCTGCGCGAGGGGCACGAGGTGTTCGGCATCGACAAGCGGCTGAACACCTGGACGAACGACTTCCGTTACCTCCTGCAGGACCTCTCCGGGCATTACCCGTCCTTCCCGGGGGGCATCGGCGGCGTCGAATATCCCGAGGTCGATCTCGTCGTGCACCTGGCCGCGCACGCCAAGGTGCACCAGCTCGTGCGCCAGCCGCACCGCGCGCTCGAGAACGCGGTCATGACCTTCAACGTCCTCGAGTTCTGCCGCCAGCAGAATCTGCCCATCGTCTTCTCGTCGAGCCGGGAGGTCTACGGCGACGTGCACCGGTTTGCGGAAGAGGAGGCAAGCGAGGCCAGCGCCGACTTCGCATATACGGAGTCGACGTATTCGGCCTCGAAGATCGCCGGCGAGGCCTTCGTCTACTCGTACGCGCGCTGTTACGGCCTGCGCTATCTCGTCTTTCGCTTCTCGAACGTCTACGGGCGCTACGACAACGATCTCGCCCGCATGGTGCGCGTGCTGCCGCTGTTCATCCACACGATGCTCCGCGACGAGCCGGTGACGGTCTTCGGGCAGGAGAAGACGCTCGACTTCACGTACGTCGACGACTGCATCGACGGGATCACGCGCGGCATCGAGGCGCTCGCCGACGGACGCGTCGTGAACGAGACGATCAATCTCGCCTATGGCCACGGCAACTCGCTCGTCCAAGCTGCCGAGCTGATCGCGGGCGAGCTCGGCGTCGAACCGAAGATCGCACTCGCTCCGTCGCTGCTCGGCGAGGTCACGCACTACGTCGCCGACCTGACGAAGGCGCGCCAGCTGCTCGGCTACGATCCTTCGGTCCCGCTCGACGAGGGGATCTCCCGAGCGGTGGCGTGGTTCAAGGAGCACCGCGCGGCGCATCCGGACGAAGACGGCCCCCTGCCGGCGGACGTGCTCTTCCCGCAGGATGCAGACATTGGCTGGAAGTCCGGCTCACCACCCGTTAGCTCCTAGCGTCCTCGCGATCTTCGGACCGACGGCCTCAGGCAAGACGGCGGTCGCCGAAGCGGTTGCCGACCGTCTCGAAGGCGCGGTGCTGTCGGCCGACTCGATGCAGGCCTACCGGGGCCTGCCGATCCTCACGGCTCAGCCCGAACGTCCGACCAGGCTCGTGGGGATCTGGCCGCTCGCACACGAGGGATCGGTTGCGGAATACGCGCAAGTGGCGCACGCGGCGATCGACGAGCTGATGACGGCAGGTCGCACGCCCGTGGTAACCGGCGGCACCGGTCTCTATCTTCGCGCAGCGCTGGCGGAGCTCGACTTGCCTCCTGCGCCGAGCCCGGCGCAGCGAGCCCAGTGGGAGCACGTGTACGACCGCCTCGGCCCCGAGCGTGCTTACGGCGTCCTCGCCCAGCGTGATCCCGGCGCCGCGGCGCGGCTGCATCCCAATGACAGACGGCGGGTCGTCAGGGCGCTCGAGCTCACCGAACTCGGCTCCTCGCTGCAACCCGCCGCCGACCGGCTGTGGACCTCGGACACGCGCCATCCCACGTTCATCTTCGGCCTCGCTGTTCCCCGCGAAGTCTTGACGGAACGGATCGAGCTGCGAGCGCGGTCGATGTTCGCCGCCGGCGTCGTGGACGAGGCCCGTGCCGCGCTTGCCGAACCGATCTCTTCCACCGCGGTCCAGGCGCTCGGCCTCCGCGACGTCGCGGAGCTTCCTCACGAGCAGGCGCTGGAGGCGCTCGTCCTCCGCACGCGCCGCTACGCCGCATACCAACGGAAGTGGATGCGACGCATCCCGGGCCTTGTTACCGTCAACGCCGATCGTCCCGTGGACGACATCGCCCATGAAATTGTCGAAATGGCAAGCGCTCGGCAACGACTACCTGCTGGTCGAGCAGGCTGAGCTCACGCAACCGCTGACGCCGGACCGCGTCCGGGAGTTGTGCGACTACCACTACGGCGTCGGGTCGGACGGCCTGCTGGAGATCACGTCCGTCGACGGAACGAGAGCCGAGATCCGGATCTGGAATCCCGACGGCTCGACAGCGGAGCTCTCCGGCAACGGCGTGCGCATCGTGGCCGCCTGGCTCGCGCGCAGGTCCGGTGCGGAGCGCGTCGCGCTCTCGGTCGGGTCCCGCGAGGTGGAAGCGGTGATAGGCGCGGACGGGAACATCGCGGTCGACGTCGGCAGAGTCGAGGTGGGGGAGACGGAAACGCTCGATCTGGGAGACGAGCGAGTCGAGTTCACGCCCGTGTCGGTCGGCAATCCCCATGCGGTCGTCCGCCGTGAGCCGGAGCGCGGCGAGCTACTCCGACTGGGCCCGCGCATCGAGCGTCACTCGCGCTTCCAGGAGCGCACCAACGTGCAGCTGGTGCGTGTCGACGGTCCGCATGACCTCACCGTCGGCGTCTGGGAGCGGGGAGCAGGCGAGACGCTGTCGTCGGGAACGAGCTCGGTCGCGGCCGCCGCCGCCGCAGTTGCGAACGGCTGGTGCGAGAGCCCGGTGCACGTCCATCTTCCTGGGGGCGACCTCCTCGTCGAGCTCGACGCGCAGGGCGAAGCCCGCCTGACGGGACCGGCGGAGGAGATCTGCCGAGTCGAGCTCGACTAGAGCTCGTGCTCGCGCAGCGCGTCGTTCAGGCTGACCTTTAGATCGGTCGCCTCGCTGCGCCAGCCGATGATCAGCGCACACGCGAGGTGATACGTGCCGGCAGGAAAGTCCTTCGGCCGCGTTCCCGGCACGACGATCGCGCGGGGCGGCACGAAACCACGGTGCTCGACCGGATTGTCGCCGGTGACGTCGATGATCGGAACCGACGATGTCAACGACACGTTCGGCCCAAGCACCGCGCCCGCACCGACCCGGACGCCTTCCGTCAGGATCGCCCGCGATCCGATGAACGCGCCGTCCTCGACGATGACGGGGCGCGCGCCCGGCGGCTCGAGCACTCCTCCGATCCCGACACCTCCTGCGAGATGCACGTCGGCGCCGATCTGCGCTCCGGACCCGACGGTCGCCCACGTGTCGACCATCGTCCGCGGCCCGACCCAAGCGCCGATGTTCACGTAGCTCGGCATCATCACGACTCCCGGCGACAGAAATGCGCCGTAGCGGGCGACGGCGGGAGGCACGACCCGAACGCCGAGCTTGGCGTAGTCCCGCTTGAGCGGAATCTTGTCGTGATATTCAAAGGGGCCCACTTCCTGCGGCTCCAGCTCCCGCAAGCGGAAGTACTCCAGAATCGCCTCCTGCGCCTCGGCATTCACCCGCCAGTCGTCGCCGTCCGGCTCGGCAACCCGGAGCTCACCACGGTCGAGTGCGGCGATCACCTCCTCGACACGTTCGGCGTTCACAGGACCCTCTCGAAGATCTCGGCCGCGCGACGGCACTCCGCCTCCGTGGGAACGAGCGCGAGCCGCCAGAAGCCCTCGCCGGCGGGACCGAAGAACGCGCCCGGCGAGACGATGAGCCCGTGCTCGAGCAGGCGGCCGGCGAATATTTCCGACGACTCGCCGGCGGGCACTTCGAGCCACAAGTACATCGTCGCGTCGCTCCCTGCTACGCGTATCCCTTTGCGTGCAAGTGTCGGGAGCAGCGCCTCACGCTTGCGGCGGTAGGTCGCACGCATGCGTTCGACGTGCTCCTCATCGTTCCAGGCGACGACCGAGGCACGTTGCACGAACTCCTGCGGTGCCGTGCCGACCGACGGCCTGAACTGCTTCAGCGCGGCGATGAGATCCGGGTCCGCCGCGACGAACCCGGAGCGATAGCCCGTCATGGACGACCGCTTGCTGAGCGTGTTGAACACCGCCACGTTTCCCCGGTCGCGCACTTCGAGTGCGGAATGCGGCGGCTCGTCGAACCAGAGCTCCGTGTACGCCTCGTCCGAGGCGAGCAGAAACCCGTGCTCTCCCGAGAGATCGGCCAGGCGTTCGAGGAAGTCGAGCGGCGCCACCGCTCCGGTCGGATTGTTCGGGTAGTTGATCCACACGATCGCCGCCCGCTGCCATGTGGCGGAGTCGACTGCGTCGAGATCAGGGAGGAAATTGTTCTGCTCGAGCAGGGGCAGCTGCAAGACGTCAGCTCCCGCAAAGACGGCGCCACGGTCGGGCACCGGATAGCCGGGCTCTGTCGTCACGACCAGGCGTCTGCCGCCGTCGCGATCGATCAGGATCTGCGCGAGCAGGAAGATCGCCTCCTTCGAGCCGTACGTCGGGACGATCTCGGTGTCGGGATCGAGCTCGACCCCGAAGCGTCGCGCGCACCAGCCGGCGACCGCTCCTCGCAGCTCCGGCAACCCCTCGGCGAGCGGGTACGTCGAGATCTCCGTGAGGCTGTCCACGAGGGCCTGCCTGATCATCGGATCAGTCGGCTCCCGGGGATCGCCCTTGCCGAAGTCGATCAGTTCGACGCCCTGAGCGGCAAGCCGCCGCTTCGCTTCTTCGAGCTTCACGAAGGGATACGTCCCGGTCGCGGTGAGAGCGGGGGAGAGGGAAACCGGAGCCATGGTGGGATTCTGCCGAGTTGGCGGCATAATCCGTCCGTGACCCAACGCCAGCCGCAGCCCGCGCTGGAGCGCGGGTTCATCGTCGCAGTGCTGGGCCAGGGAATCGATTCCGACGAGGAGCTGGCCGAGCTGCGAGAGCTTGCGGACACAGCGCTCGTCGAGCCGGTCGGGGAGCTCGTCCAGCACCGCCCGCGTCCGGAGCGGCGTACCTACGTGGGCAAGGGGAAGCTCGAGGAGCTCAAGCGCTCGTACAAAGAGTCCGACGCCGAGGTGCTCCTCGTGGACGACGAGCTCGATCCCGCCCAGCAGCGCACGCTCGAGGACGCCCTCCAGGCGCGCGTCGTCGATCGCACGCAGCTGATCCTCGACATCTTTGCCCAGCATGCAAGGAGCGCCGAGGGAAAGCTCCAGGTCGAGCTGGCGCAGCTCGAATACAACCTGCCGCGCATGCGGGGCATGTGGAAGCACCTCGAGCGCCTCGGCGGCGGCATGGGCTCGCTCGGAGCGGGCGTCGGCACCCGCGGCCCCGGTGAGTCACAGCTCGAGACCGACCGCCGCATCGCGCGCCGCCGGATCACGCTCCTGCGCCGCCGCCTGAAGGACCTCAGCAAGCAGCGCGATGTGCGCCGGAAGGAGCGTCAGCGTTCGGAGGCGCCGACGGTTGCACTCGCCGGCTACACCAACGTCGGCAAGTCGACGTTGCTGAACGCACTGACCGACGCTGATGTCTCCGTCAACAACCGGCTGTTCGAGACGTTGGATCCGACGACGCGGTCGTTCGAGCACGACGGACGGCGTTACCTCCTGACGGACACGGTCGGCTTCATCCGCCGGCTGCCAACCCAGCTCGTCCAGGGATTCGCAGCAACACTCGAAGAGACGCTCGTTGCAGACCTCATCCTCCTCGTCGTCGACGCCTCGGCTCCGGACGACAGACTCGACGAGCAAGAGGCCGCCGTCAGGGCCGTGCTGCACGACATCGGCGCCGACGATCTGCCGCTCGAGATGGTCGTGAACAAGATCGACGCGGTCGACCCTCTGCGGCGCCGCAGGCTCGCGAATCGCTTCCCGGACGCGGTGCAGATTTCCGCGCTGACGGACAGAGGCCTCGACAAGCTACGCGCACGGATCGCGGAGCGCTTCGCCGATCGCTTCGAGTCCGTCCATCTCTTCCTTCCATATGAGGACGGCGGAAAGCTCGCCGAGCTCTACGCGCTGGGCGCCCCGATCGACGAGCGCGAGGACAGGGCGGACGGCGTCCATGTTCGCGCGCGCCTCCCGCGCCGCGAAGTGCGCCGCTTCGCGAGGTATCTCGTCGCCGAGGCGCGCTCGGAGCCCGTGCGGCGCGCGCGTTGATCGAGCTGCCGATCCAGCGCCTGCGGGAAGACGCCGTCGTCCCCGAGCGCGCCTACGCGGGAGACGCCGGGCTGGACCTCTCGGCCTGCGAGCGGGTCGAGCTCGCCCCCGGCGAGCGCGCCCTCGTCGGCACCGGCCTCGCGGTCGCGATCCCAGAGGGCTACGCCGGCTTCGTCCAGCCCCGCTCGGGCCTCGCGGCCCGCCACGGGCTCACCGTGGTGAACTCGCCGGGGCTCGTCGATTCGGGATATCGCGGCGAGCTTCGCGTGGTGCTGCTGAACACCGATGCGACCGAACCATTCGTCGTCGAGCCCGGAATGCGAATCGCGCAGCTCGTCGTTCTCCCGATCCCGGAGTTGGAGCTCGTCGAGGTGGACGAGCTGCCTGCGAGCGAACGCGGTGTGCGCGGGTTCGGATCCTCGGCCACGTGACAGCCGAGCCGCGTGTCCGGGTCTCGGCCATCCTCCGCTGGAAAGGGCGCGTGCTTCTCTGCCGCCACGAGAAACCCGGCAAGGAGTACTGGCTCCTGCCCGGCGGCGGCGTCAACGGCGGCGAGAGCCTCGTCGATGCGCTGCACCGCGAGCTCGCCGAGGAGATCGGGATCGACGATCAACTGCCGGTGGAAGGGCCGGTCGCGATCGTCGACTCGATCGCGCCGCAGCGCAGCTTTGCGCCGAAGCACGTCGTGCACATCATCTTTGCGGGCGATCTCGGCGGCCGATCGCTGGAAGCTGTCACGTCGCAGGACGCCGCTGTCCGCGGGCACAGCCTGTTCGAGGCCGGCGATCTCGATGACATCGTGCTGCACCCGCCCATCCAGCGCTTCCTCAGCCGTTGGCAACCGGGCGACCCGGCCGTCTATCTCGGCGCACTGTGGGCTCCCTGACTCGATATCGGCACAGTCCAGCCGCACACGCGTCCAACTTACGAGGCTAGGCTCGCCGTGAGGGTGGCGGGTCGTATCCCCACCCTTAATGGGTGGGGGTGCGGGGTTTCAGCGGCGGCGGCCGCCGCGAGTCTCTGCGCGGCGAGCCGACACCGCGTGCGCCTCGGTCTCGAGATCGTCCACAAGAGGCTGCAGCTTCGGCGCCTCTCCGTAGCGATGCGCGAGCGCCTGCGCGAGCAACCAGTCGGAGAGCCACGGGTTCCGCGGCAGGAGTGGGCCGTGGAGGTACGTTCCGACCGCACGCCCGACGCGGCAGCCCTCCCAGCCGCTCTCGCCGTCGTTGCCGAATCCGGCGACGACGCGGCCAAGTGGCTCCGCGCCCGGATCCAGGCGCGTCCGTCCAGCGTGATTCTCGAAGCCCGCGAGCGTGCGGCGCACGCCGGGCTCGAGCTCGCACTCGAGCAGGACGTCGCCGATCATGCGCGTGTCGCCCGCGACTGTGTCGAAGGGGAAGAGGCCGATCCCGGGGAGGTCGGCACCATGGGAGTCACGGTAGGAGCGCCCGAGGAGCTGGTACCCGCCGCAGACCGCGAGCAACGCGGCGCCTCCGGCAACGGACTCGCGCACGCCGTCGGCCTTTGCAACGAGGTCAAGCGCGACGAGCGCCTGCTCGCGGTCCTGGCCGCCGCCGATGTAGAGAAGGTCGTGCTCGCCCGAATGGAGAGGCTCTCCGACGGAAATGGAGCGCACCTCGAGCTCGTGCCCGCGCCACGCCGCGCGCCGCGACAGCACTGCGATGTTGCCGCGGTCCGCGTAGATGTTCAGGTAGTCCGGGTACAGATGCCCGACGACGATCTTCACGCAGCGCGCTCCCAGTAAGGCCGGACGAGACCGCGCCCGCCGACGACCTGCCGTAACGCCAGCATCGCCGTGTAGGTGGGGAGGACGACGAGCTCGCCTCCGGGCGGCGTGAGCTCGAGGCCGCGGTCGAGCGCGGCTTCGAGCGAGGGGACGACCTCGATCGCGTTTGCGTCCAGACCTCCGTACTTGAAGCGCAGGGCGAGCTCCGCAGCGCGGTCTCCCGTCGCGACGAGTCGTGTGAGACCACCGATCAGCGGCTCGAAGTCGACGTCCCAGATCCACGAGACGTCGCGGCCGTCCGCGATCCCGTCGTTGAGCGCGATCACCGCCACGGCCGGGGCGCCGGCGTCGACGATCGTCCGCACGGCCTCGTTGGCGCCGGCGGGATTCTTGATCAAGAGCATCAGCAGTCCGCGATCGCCGACCGTGATGCGCTCGAAGCGCCCGAATGCGGCGCTGAACGACTCGAGCCCCGAGACAATCTCCTCCAACGCGGCGCCGAGACTCAAGGCGAGCGACGCCGCCGCGAGGGCGTTGTACACGTTGTAGAGCCCGGGAACACCGAGCCGGACAGTCTGCGTCCCGGACGGCGTAACCAGGCTGAACGACACCGACTCGAGCCCGTCCAGCGCGATCTCACGCGCGACGACGTTCAACCGCGGACGGCTGTGGCCACAGGCCGGGCAACGGTAGTCCCCGAGATGCCCCACATACACCGCCGCGTATTCGTACGGAGTTCCGCAGCGAACGCAGTACTTCGAGTCCGCGGCATGCTGCAGAGACGTCCGCGCCGCGGAGGGATCGTCGACACCGAAGACCAGCGCCTCCGGGCGCTCTCGCGCGAGCTCTCCGACCTGTGGATCGTCGCCGTTGACGGCCAGCGCCGCAGCACTCGGCAGGGCACGTACGGCCGAGCGCCAGCCCTCCGCGACGTGCTCGAGCTCGCCGTAGCGGTCGAGCTGGTCGCGAAAGAGATTGCCGAGGCAGACGGCCTTTGGCTTGACGCGTGAGAGAACTTCGGGCAGCGCCGCCTCATCCACCTCGAACAGGCCCAACTCGGCCGACCGTGCGTCGAGCAGCGTCGAGGCCACGCCGGAGACGAGGTTCGCGCCGGAACTGTTGTGCGCCAGCCGGAACCGCTCGCGAAGGATGCTCGCCGCCATTGCCGCGGTCGTGGTCTTGCCGTTCGTCGCCGAGATCACGGCCGAGCCGAGCGGGAGCCTTGCGGCCAGACGGTCGATTGCGCCCGGATCGAGCTTCCAGAGGAGCTTTCCGGGCACGGTCGTGCCGCCGCCGGCCCCGGCGAAACGCGACAGCCGTCCCGCCGCCCGCGCAACGGCGATCTCGGCGGCGAGCGGAATCGGAACGCGCAAAACAGGGGGGAGGCTATCCGAGCGCCCACCGCTCCCCCGGACGGGTGAACTTCGCTGCTCCCTACCGCTAAAGGGTGAGGTACGTCACCCCGCCGCTGCCTACGGTGCGCGCAGTTCGTCAACTGCGGCAAAGGAGAAGGATGCGGACCGGAGGCAATTGGAGTGATGTGCGTGCGAGCGCACTCTGGGGCAGCGGTAAGCGCGGGACCGGATCGCGCTCAAACGCGCTCTGGGGCAATGGAAAGCGGCGCACCGCACTTCTTGCGACGCTCGTTCTGACTCTGGTCGTGCCGCTGGGCGCATCTGCAGTCCCCGGCCCGAAGGACGTTCAGGCGTTCGTCGCACCTGGGCTTCTGTCGTCGGCCCAGAACAGTCCTACCGGCACGTTCTCGGTCATCGTCCAGGGCAAGGGTGGCAACCAGGCCGCCCATGCGGTCGCCGACGTCGTGGGCGTCTCCCTCAAGACGGCCCGAACCTTTAGCTCCATCGACGGCGTCGCCGTCGACCTCACCGGCGCGCAGATCCTCGCTGTCGCTGCCGACAAGCACGTGACCGCGATCACTGCGGATGCACGCGTGCGTCTCTCTGCCGTTGCGGTGACCAATGAGAAGTGGCCCTACGTCACGGGCGTCCAGAAATACTGGGCCAACGGCGTGACCCCGGCAGCACCTGCTGCGACGATTGCGATCGTCGACTCCGGCATCGACGCGACCCGGCCCGAGTTCGCCGGCCGCATCGCCGCGAGCGTCAATCTCAGCACGCTCTCCGGCAACTCGCCCGGTGACGGCCGCGGCCACGGCACCTTCGTGGCCGGCATCGCCGCGAGCGACATGCAGGGAAAGAGCGGCGCCGCGCCCGGCGCAAAGATCGTCTCGCTCGACGTGATGGACGACCACGGCATGGCGAAGACAAGTGACGTCATTGCCGCCGCGGACTGGATCCTCGCCAACAAGGCGAAGTACGGGATCCGCGTCGCGAACTTCTCGCTCCACTCGGCGGTCGCGAACAGCTTCATGTATGACCCGCTCGACAAGGCGGTCGAGCGGCTCTGGTTCAACAACGTCGTCGTCGTGGTGGCTGCCGGCAATTACGGCAACCCCAACGGGCCGAGCGGCGTCCTCTTCGCTCCTGGCAATGACCCCTTCGTGATCACCGTCGGCGCGAGCGACACGGGCAAGTCGGTGTCGACGAACGACGACGTCGCGGCACCGTGGTCGGCGTACGGCTATACGCTCGACGGCTTCGCCAAGCCTGAGCTCGCCGCTCCCGGCCGCTACATGGTCGGCCCGGTTCCGGTGACCTCCACGCTCTACACCGAGCGCGCCGATCACGTCGTCGAGCCCGGGTACATGGAGCTTTCCGGCACCTCGTTCGCGGCACCGATCGTGAGCGGGATCTCGGCGCTGATCCTCGGCAAGCACCCCGAGTACACCCCCGACCAGGTCAAAGGTGCGCTGATGGTCGGTACGAAGCCAATGCCGCAGGCGAATGGCATGTCGGAGGGCGTCGGAGAGGTGAACGCAGCTCGTTCGATCGACACGCTCAACCCGCCGAACCCGAACAAGGCGCTGAACGCATTCGTCGTCACAAATCCGCTCACCAATGCGCTCGTCTTCGACGCGGCCAGCTGGGCGGCCAAGGCCAAAAGTGACGCCTCCTGGGCAGACGCCTCCTGGGCAGACGCCTCGTGGGCAGACGCGTCCTGGTCGGCTGCGAGCTGGGCAGACGCCTCCTGGAGCGACCTCAGCTGGGCTTCGGCCTCCTGGGCCGACACCAGCCTCGCTGCGGCCTCCTGGGCGGACCTGAGCCTCGCCAGCGCCTCGTGGGCGGATAACGCGGGCGACGAACAGGCGGCTCCTGCCGCCGGCGCGATCGACGACTTCGAGCTCGCGGCCATCCTCGCAGGCACGCTGAATCCCTAAC
>DAINSN010000012.1:1522-22855 GCA_036741295.1 Gaiellaceae bacterium | reverse complement strand
CCTTGTAGAGATCCTCGGCCGGCGAGAGCTCGACCAGCTTCCCGAGGTACATCACAGCGATCCGGTCGCTCACATGGCGGACGACCCCGAGGTCGTGGGCGATGAAGATGTAGGTGAGCTGGAGCTCCTTCTGGAGGTCGTCCAGGAGATTCAGCATCTGGGACTGGATCGAGACGTCGAGCGCCGAGACCGGCTCGTCGGCCACGACCAGCTTCGGATTGAGGGCCAGGGCCCGGGCAACGCCGATCCGCTGGCGCTGGCCGCCCGAGAACTCGTGGGGGAAGCGGTTGTAGTGCTCCGGGGAGAGGCCGACCTTCTCGAGGAGCTCCTGCACCCGCGCGCGCCGCTTGGACTTCTCGACCCCGTGGATCTTCAGAGGCGTCCCGATGATTGAGCCGACCCGCTTGCGCGGGTTCAGGCTCGCGTAGGGATCCTGAAAGATCATCTGCATCTCGCGGCGCAAGGGCCGGAGAGAGCGGTTGCCGAGTTTCGAGATGTCCCGGCCCTGGAAGACCACGTTCCCCTCGGTCGGCTCGAGCAGGCGGACGATCGTGCGGCCTAGGGTCGACTTGCCGCAGCCGGACTCGCCGACGAGCCCGAGCGTCTCTCCCTCGCTGACGGCGAAGGTGACGTCGTCGACCGCATGGACGTGGCCGACCTCGCGCTGGAGCAGGCCCTTCCTGATCGGGAAGTACTTCTTGATGTTCTTGACCTCGACCAGAGGCTCACCGCCGTTGCTGCGTTCGCTCATGCGGCCTCCTCCGTGCCGGCGAGCGTCGGCTCGCGCAGGCGGCGCTTCTCCTCAACCGACAGCCAGCAGCGGTCGAGGTGGCCCGGCTCTTCGACGCGGTTCTCGAGCGGCGGCTCCTCGGTGCACTTGGCGAAGGCATGCGGGCAGCGGGGGCGGAACTTGCAGCCGGCCGGCGCGTTGATCAGCGACGGCGGCGTGCCCTTGATCGAGTGCAGCCGCTCCTGCTTCGGCCGGTCGAGCCGCGGGATCGAGCCGAGCAGGCCCCACGTGTACGGCATCTGCGGGTCGTAGAAGAGCTGGCGCGTCGGTGCGCGCTCGACGACGCGGCCGGCGTACATGACCACGATCTCGTCCGCGACGTCCGCGACGACGCCGAGGTCGTGCGTGATCAGGATCACCGCCGAGTTGAACTCGTCCTTGAGCCGGTCGATCAGCTCGATGATCTGAGCCTGGATCGTCACGTCGAGCGCCGTCGTCGGCTCGTCGGCGATCAGCACGTCCGGGTTGCAGGCCAGCGCCATCGCGATCATCGCGCGCTGGCGCATCCCGCCGGAGAACTCGTGCGGGTAATTGTCGACGCGCGAGTCGGCATTGGGAATCCCGACCTGCTTCAGCAGCTCGATCGCACGCCTGCGCGCGGTGTTCTTGTCGGCGCGCTCGTGGACCTGGATCGCCTCGCAGATCTGCGCGCCGATCGTGTAGACGGGGTTCAGCGACGTCATCGGGTCCTGGAAGATCATCGACATCTCGTTGCCGCGAACGTCCTGTAGGTCGCCCTCGTCCATCTGCAACACGTCGCGGCCCTTGTAGAGCACCTCACCTTCGAAGCGGGTGTTCTTGTCGCGCGTGAGCCCCAGGAGCGTCATCGCAGTGACGCTCTTGCCCGAGCCCGACTCGCCCACGATCCCCAGCACCTGTCCGCGCTGCAGCTCGAAGCTGACGCCGTCGACGGCTTTCACGATTCCGTCCTCCGTGGCGAACTGGACCTTGAGGTCTTTCACTTCGATCAGGCGCTCAGCCATTAGTGGCCCTGCCGGCTCCATCGCCGGATGCCCGGGTCGCGAGCACCAAGCGATGCAAGGACGCAGGGAGCGCTCGGGCTGGTTTGCCCGAGTGCGACTGAGGACGCGGCAGCGCGCAGCGTGATCGCGGGCCGGGCGCCGGTGGATGGGGTCGGCAGGGCCACTAGGTCGGCCTGATCCTCGGGTCGAGCCAGGCGTACAGGAAATCGACGACGACGCTGAAGAAGACGATGAAGAAGGTGGCGTAGATCGTGACGCCCATGACCGGCGGCAGGTCGAGATTCTGGGTCGACTCGGCCGCGTACTGGCCGACGCCGTGCAGGCCGAAGACGGTCTCGGTCAGGATCGCACTCCCGCCCACGACCGCTGCGAAGTCGAGGCCGAACAGCGTGACGATCGGGATCAGCGAGTTGCGAAGCACATGCTTCACGAGCACACGGTTCGCGGGCAGCCCCTTTGCCTTCGCGGTCCGGACGTAATCCTCGTTGATCGTGTCGAGGATGTTCGAGCGGAGCACGCGCCCATAGAAGCCGATGAAGAGCACCGCCAGCACCCACCAGGGCATCAGGAGATGCACGAACCACTGCCAGGGGTTGCTGGTCAACGGCACGTATTCGCCGTCCGGCAGGAACTGGAAAGGATGGCCTTGCGCGAACAGGTAGCGGGCAATCAGCCCGAGCCAGAACACCGGCATCGAGATCCCGACCAGGGCCAGCACCGTGATTAACCGGTCCGACCAGCGCCCCGCGGTGACGGCCGAGATGATGCCGACGAGGATCCCGAAGCCGAGCCAGATGATTCCCGCGCCGATGCACAGCGACAGCGTCGCCGGGATCCCCCTTTTGATCTCGCTCACCACATTGAGCTGGCTCGCATACGACTTGAGGTTGGCATTGAAGAGCGACTGCATCATTCCCCAGTACTGCACGTAGAAGGGGTCGTTGAGATGCAGCTTCGCCCGGATGTCCGCGATGTTCGCGTCCGTCGCCGTCCTGCCCGCGATGCGCTGCGCGGGATCGCCGCCCGGAATCTGCACGAAGATCAAGTAGGTGATGAAACTGACGGCGACGAGCACCAGCAGCGCACCGACCAGCCGTCTGGCGAGGAAGGGGATCATCAGTGCTCCATCCTTACTTTCGCCCGCGGGTCGAGGGCGTCACGCAGCCCGTCGCCGAACACATTGAGCGACAGCACTGTCAGGACGATCGCAATGCCGGGAATGATCGCCAGCCAGGGGGCGGTGACGATCCGGTCCTGACCGTCGGCGATGAGCGTGCCCCACGACGGATTCGGAGCCTGCACGCCGGCGCCGAGAAACGAGAGGCCTGCCTCCGTGAGGATGTTGTTCGCGATGATCAGCGTAAAGAAGACGAGCACGGACGAGGCGATGTTCGGGGTCAACTCCGTGAACATCACGCGGAGCGGGCTCGCGCCCTGCGCGGTCGCCGCTTCGATGAACTCCTTCTCGCGCAGCGAGAGGATCTGCCCGCGCAAGGGCCTGCCGACGTACGGGATGAGCACGTACGAGATGACGAGGGTCGGAATCCAGAGGCTCCCCTGCGCGAGGTTGATGCCGAAGTGGTGGAAGCCGTTGATCGAGAGCGCGGTACCGAGCGCGATCGCCAGGAGCAACACCGGGAACGCCCAGATCAGGTCGAAGAATCGCGTGATGATCCAGTCCACCCAGCCGCCGTAGTAGCCCGCGAGCAGTGCGAGCACAACCGCGAGGAGGGTGCAAATCACCGCCGATCCGATTCCGATCTTGAGCGAGTTGATCCCGCCGTAGAGCAGGCGGACCGCCACGTCCCGGCCCTGGTTGTCGGCGCCGAAGACGTACTTGCCACCCGCGTACCAGAGCTGCGGGCCGACCGGAATTCCGCCCGAGATGAACTTCCCTTTGACGAAGCCGCCCTTCGACACGATCTGGACCTGCTTGCCGTCGCGGACGAAGGTCTCGCCGAGGTGACCCTCGTTCGGGCCGGTGTGCGCGATATGGGCGCTATAGACCGGCGCGAGCGCGCAGATCACAACGATCGCGACGAACATGACGAGGAAAGCCAGCGCGACGTAGTTCCTGCGCAGCCTGCGCCAGGCAAGCAGCCACGGGCTCTTCCCCTCGATTGCGCCTTGGTCGTCCGCCGCCAGCGCGGCGGCCGGGTCGAGCGTGAAATCGGTCGTGGACTCTGTCGCCACGCAGCCTTCTTTCCCTTAGAGCGCGGAAACGAACAAGAGGGAGAGTCCCGGCAGGGCCGGGATCTCCCCCCTGTTAGACGTGGCTACTTCTGGCAGCTAAGACCCCAGTCCCAGTAGAGGACGACGCTGAACGAGTAGCAGCTCATATCCATCTTCGTGCTGAAGAAGTCGGTACTCGACCTATTCAGGTACGGCACGGTCGTGGCGTACGTGACCATGAGATCACGGTCGACCTTCGCCCAGCGCGCGTTCACCGCCGGAGTGATGTCCGTGACCTTCTTGAGCGCCTCGATCTCGTTGTCCACTGACTTGACGTTGACGTTGCCCGGGTTGTTGTTGTGTGTCTGCGTGATGCGGTTGCCGTTGAGCAACACGTCGAACCAGTCGAGCGGATGCGGATAGTCCTGGTACCAGTCGGTGTGGCCGGCCTGGGCCTTGGTCGCCTGATTTCCGATCGTCTGGAAATAGACGCCGTGGGCCAGGAGGTGGAGCTTCGGCTTGTAGCCGATCTTGGTCAGCTGACCCGCGAGGTATTCGATCGATCCCTTGGCCGGTTCCTCATTCGTGCCGTAGACGTCGACGCTCGCGCCCGCCGTTCCGGACTGCTGAACGAGCTGCTTCGCCTTCGCGAGGTCGAACGTGTAGTCGGTGATCTTCTTGTACTGCGGGTAGCCCGGCGGCAGGAAGTTCTGCGTCGGCCGTCCGAGACCGCCGAATGGGCCCGAGACGATCGCCTGGCGATCGATGGCGTATTCGACCGCTTGACGCGCCTTCAGGTTGTTGAACGGCGGGATCTTGTTGTTGAGGAAGTAGTACCAAGTGTTTGCGTTCGTATAGAACTTCAACTGGTCCTTGTACTTCGACTGCGCTTCAGGCAGACGGTCGTTCGGGACCTGGTTGTAGTCGTAGTCCGACTTGCCACTGACTACCGACTGGTAGGACGCGACGGGGTCGGTAAGGATCTTGGCGGTGACCTTGTCCGGAGCGCCCGACGGCATCGTCGGAATCTGGTTGTTGAAGTTCGGGTTCCTCACCAGCGTGAAGCTGCGGTTCGGAACGTAGTCCTGAAGCATGTACGGGCCAGTCGAAGGAATCGGGTGCGTCGACTGATCCGTCGCCGGCGTACCGGCCGGGACGAAATGCGCGAACTCGAGGGCGAAAATGTAGAGAATGTCGCCTTCCGGATGATCGAGCTTGACCTCGATCGTGCGCGCGGCATCGTCCGTGATGATCCCGGAGATGTGGCCCTTCTTCGTCGTCGCGAAGCCTTTCGCCCCGCTGACACCCGTGATCGCCGAGAAGAAACCGACGCCTGGCGAGTCCATCTTGAAGTCCCGCTCGATCGTGTACCTGAAGTCGCTCGCCTTCACTGCACTCCCGTCGGAGTACTTGAGGTTCGCGCGAAGCTTGAACTTCAGATCCTTACCGTCGGCCGAAATGGTGGGCATGCTCTCCGCGAGGTAGGGCACGAGCTCGGCACCAGCCGGCCCGGACGCGTGCTTGTAGCCCATCAGTCCGGTCCAGACGTAATTGTCGACCTGGTACGCCGCAACCGTGTAGTAGAGGCCCGGGTCCATGTAGTCCGGCGCATCGAAGGCGAGGCGTAGTAGCGGATAGGTCTTGCCGCCGTTGCCCGTCGTGTTGTTTCCGCCCGAGGACTTCTTGCCGCCTCCGCCGCAACCCGCGGCGACGAGGACAAGTACAGCGGTGAGCGCGAGCATTCCGAACGGCTTGAAAACCTTTGATCTGCTTCTCACTGTCGAACTCCTCCCGTTAGGGTCTGGCACGGCGGCCGTGGACCCCCCGGCCCGCGGATCGCTGATTCTTACAGACGTCTTTCCGGCTTCGCCGTTAGTACGCAACGCATTCAGAGGCGGATCGCCCGGCGGCGCTGCGCGCGGAGGTAGTCCGGCTCGACCTCCTCCACCACCCCGTCGACCCCTTCCCGTTCCGTGGAATGGAGAATGCGCCCGTCGCCGAGCCAGAAAGCGATGTGCGTCGCCTCGTCGCCGCCGTAGGTAATCAGGTCGCCGCGCTCGAGATCCTCCTCGGCGACGGAGGCTCCCACAGCCTCCTGCTGGTCGGCATCCCGGGGGATCAGGCGTCCCAGCCAGCGATAGGCCATGTGGACTAGGCCCGAGCAGTCGATGCCGCGCTCGGTCATCCCACCCCAGAGATAGGGCGTACCCAGGTAGCGCCGCGCTTGCTCGACGGGGTCGCCCTCGGCGCCGGCGAGCTCGTGCTCCCGGACCCAGCCGAAATAGTCATAGGCGGTCTTGATGCGCGCCCAGCCGTCGCGGCGCCCCTCGACGGCCACGGGCTCGCCCCGCAGGAGCTCCGTCACGCGCTCGGCCTCGTCAGAGGGCTCGGCCCGAACGGCGGCGACCTCCACTGAACAGAGCAGGTCCACGGCGGCCGAGTCTAGGGGTCTGTCCCTAGGACACGGCCGTTCTTGCCATCGAACGTATGTTCGCCTACCCTCTTGGCATGCAGCTTCGGCTGGATGCGGCGGACCGGCTCGTCGAGCTCGTCGAGGAACGGCGTGGGCCGGTCTATGCGGAGGAGGCGGCGCGGCGGCTCTTCGCCCTACGGCACGCGCCGGTTGGGCTCGCCCGCAGCCTGCTGGCGGAGGTCGTTGACGACGACACCCGGCTGGCCTGGCGTGGCGATGCGGTGGGACTCGCCGATCCGCCGGGCGCCGAGCTCCTGCTCGAAGACGCGAGCTTCGTCGTGGTGGATCTCGAGACGACGGGCCTGCGGCCCGGGAGCTCGCGCATCTGCGAGATCGGGGCGGTCCGCGTGCGCGACTTCGAGCTCACCGAGGAGTTCGAGCTGCTGGTCGACCCCGGCGTCCCACTCGGCGCGGCGATCAGCGCCCTCACGGGCCTGCAGGACGCGGAGTTGCGTGGACAGCCGCACCCCGGCCTCGCTGTGCGCCGCTTCCTCGAGTTCGCGGGCGACGCAGTGCTCGTCGCGCACAACGCGCGCTTCGATCTCGCCTTCATCGATCACGAGACAGAGCGGGTGACCGGTGGCCGGCTGGCGGGACCGGTCGTCGACACGGTCGGCCTCGCACGCCGGCTTCTGGCTGGGCGAACCCGCCGGGCAGGGCTCGGGTCGCTTGCGCAGTTCTTCGGCACCGCGGCCAGCCCGTGTCACCGCGCGCTCCCCGACGCGCAGGCGACGGCGGAGATCCTTCTGCAGCTGATCGGCCTGGCGCAGGAACGGGGAGCGCGCACCGTCGCAGATCTCGTCGACCTGGCCGCGCCTCGCGTGCGCAAGGTCTACGCCAAGCGATCGCTCGCGTTCGGCGCTCCGACCTCGCCGGGCGTCTACCTGTTCCGTGACCGCCACGACCAGGTTCTGTACGTAGGTCGCGCGCGCGACCTGCGTGCGCGTCTGCGGTCGTACTTCCGTTCCGATCGTCAGCGCCCCGCCGTCGAGGCGGCGCTGTTCGCCCTCGAGCGAATCGAGTGGCGAGCAACCGGCTCCGAGGTCGAGGCCGCCCTCGAGGAGCTGCGGCTCCTACGCGAGCTGCGCCCGGTGGCCAACGCGCGCAATACGCGGCCAGATCGCTACGTGTATCTCCGTCGCCGGGGCGACAAGCTCGTCTGCTCGCAGACGCCGACACCTCTCGGCCCGATCCGCAGCCGCACGCGTGCGCGACTGGCATGCCGGGCGCTCGACGGGGCCTCCGAGGAGGAGCTCGAGCGTCCCGAGCTTGCGCTCCCACGCTTGCGCGCACGCCTGCGCCACCTTGCGGACTGCCGGCGCTACGAGGACGCAGCCCGTCTGCGCGACCGCATCACCGCGCTCGAGCAGATCCTCGGTTCCCTCCGCCGCCTCGAGCAATTGCGCCGCGCGCGCTGCTGCTTGGTCGTCCCCGCCGCCGAGCCCGGTTTCACGCGGGGGATCTTCGTCGCGGGCGGTCGTGTGGCCGCCGTTCGCACTCTCCCGCGCGGTGACGGAGCCCGCCTCGAAGTCGACGCAGGGCTCGCCGAGACGAACTGCTCGACACCGGACCACCTGGCGGCCGAGGACCTGGATGCTCTGCTGGTGATCGGAATGTTCCTGCGCCGCCCGCCGCCTGAGCTGCGCGTCGCGCGGCTCGAGACCGAAGCGATTCTCAGACTGGCGGCGGCGCTTCCACCGGCTCTGGGCGTGGAACCTCGAGCACAGGCGCGCGCTCGTGCGGCTTGATGCGGCCCTCCTTGATCTCCTCCGCAAAGTGACAGGCAACCTCGTGGCCGCTCGAGAACTTGCGGAGCGGCGGGACTTCTTCGCGGCAACGCGTCGGTTGCACGAACGGACAGCGCGTGTGGAAGCGGCAAGCGGCCGGCGGGTTCGCGGGGCTGGGCAAATCGCCGGCGAGCAAGATCGGCTCGCGCTGCCGTTCGATGATCGGGTCCGGGATCGGCACCGCCGACAGCAGCGAGATCGTGTACGGGTGCAACGGATTCTCGTAGAGCTCAGCGGCCGACGAGACCTCGACGATCCAGCCGAGGTACATGACAGCGATGCGGTCGGAGATGTGCCGCACCACGGCGAGGTCGTGCGCGATGAACAGATACGTGAGGTCGAATTCCTCCTGCAACTGCTCGAGCAGGTTGATGATCTGCGCCTGGATCGAGACATCCAGCGCAGATACGGGCTCGTCCGCGACGACGAAGTCGGGATTGAGCGCGATCGCGCGCGCGAGACCGATGCGCTGCCGCTGACCGCCCGAGAACTCGTGCGGATATCGCCCGGCTGCGTCGGCGGGAAGCCCGACGATCTTCAGGAGGTCGCGCACCTGTGCGTTCGCCTCACGCCTGCTCGCCAGTCCGTGGCTGCGCAGGGGCTCGCCGATGATCCGGCCCACGCTGTGGCGTGGATTGAGCGAGGCGTAGGGGTCCTGGAAGACCATCTGCATGCGGCGGCGAATCGGCCGCATCTCGTTCTCTCCCAGCTGCGAGATATCGCGCCCCTCGAACAGGATGCGGCCCGCGGTCGGTTTGTAGAGGCGGAGGATCGTCCGGCCCACCGTCGACTTCCCGCAGCCCGACTCGCCGACGAGCCCGAGGGTCTCGCCGCGGCGGATCGTCAACGAGATGTCGTCGACCGCGCGGATGTCGCCGACATGGCGATCGAGAACGATTCCGCTCTTGATCGGGAAATAGACCTTCAGGTTCTCGAGCTCGACGAGCGGGCCTGCGCCGTCCGTGCTCATCAAGCGGTCGCCGCCGCGCGGCTGCGGGCCCACTCGTCGACCGGCACGGGGTTGAAGCACGCCACCCGGTGGCCGGGCTCGATTTCGACGAGCTCGGGCACCTCCCGTTGCGAGAGATCGACCTCGTACCTGCAGCGAGGCTGAAACGGGCACGCGGTGGGCGCCCTGAGCATGTTCGGCGGCGACCCTTCGATCGGATGCAGCCGCAGGCGCCGGCCGGCGTCGAGGCGCGGGACGCTCTGCAGGAGACCGAGCGTGTACGGGTGACGCGGCGACCCGAACAGCTGCTCGGCCGACCCGGTTTCCATGAACATGCCGCCGTACATCACGTTCACGCGCTCGCACATGCCGGCGACGACGCCGAGGTCGTGCGTGATCAGAATCAACGCCGCGTTCTCCTCGGCGACCAGCTCCCGCAGCAGGTCGAGGATCTGCGCCTGGATCGTGACGTCGAGCGCCGTCGTCGGCTCGTCGGCGATCATGAGCTTCGGCTCGCATGCGAGCGCCATCGCGATCATCGCGCGTTGCCGCATCCCGCCGGAGAACTGGTGCGGATAGTCGCGGAGTCGTTGGTCCGCGCTCGGGATGCCGACGCGGTCGAGCAATTCCGCAGCACGCTTCTCGGCGGCCTTGCGGTTCATGTCGAAATGTGTCTCGAGTGATTCCCTGATCTGGCGGCCGATCGTCAGAACCGGGTTCAGGGATGTCATCGGATCCTGGAAGATCATCGAGATCTCGCGCCCGCGGATGCGCCGGAGAGCACGGTCGTTCTGACGGATGAGATCCGTACCCTCGAAGGTCGCAGAGCCGGACTCGACTCTTCCGTTGCGCGCCAACAGGCCAAGGATCGCCAGAGAGGTCACGCTCTTCCCGCAGCCGGACTCGCCGACGATCCCGAGTGTCTCGCCCGGGGCGATGTCGAAGGAAATGCCGTTGACGGCGTGCACGGTGCCCCGCCGCGTCCAGAAGCGGACGTTCAGGTCCTCGACGGAAAGGAGTGCGGTTCTAGCCACGCGTTCGCAGCTTCGGATCGAGCGCCTCGCGCAGCCCGTCCCCGATCAGGTTGAACCCAAGGACGGAGAAGACGATCGCGATGCCGGGGATGATCGCCAGAAATGGGGCGACGTTGAGGTAGTCGTTCACGTCGGTCAGCATCGTTCCCCACTCCGGAGTCGCCGGGTCCTGCGGTCCCAGCCCCAGGAACCCAAGACCCGCGACGTCGATGATCGCCGTGGCCATTGCGAGTGTCCCCTGCACGATGACGGGAGAGATCGCGTTCGGGAGGATGTGCGAGAACAGGATCACCCGTCGTCTGACGCCGACCGAGCGCGCCGCGAGCACGAAGTCGTTCTCGCGCTGCGCCAGGACCGAACCGCGTAACAGGCGCGCGAAGATCGGGATGTTGACAACGCCGACGGCGATCATGATCTGAGTGAGCCCGGGTCCGAGCATCGCGACGATCCCGATTGCGAAGAGCAGCCCGGGGATCGCGAGCATCACGTCCATCGCGCGCATGATCACGGCATCGATCAGCCCGCCGAGATAACCGGCTGTCGCACCGAGCAGCAGACCGATCGTCAGCCCGATCGCCACGGACACGACGCCGATCAGCAGCGAGAAGCGAGCGCCGTAGATGATGCGCGAGAACTCGTCGCGCCCGAGCAGGTCGACGCCGAACAGATGTCCCGAGCTCGGGCCGACCGGCTTGCCTGCGTTCAGCAGCGACAGGTTCTGCTCCTTGGGCCCATACGGCGCTATGACCGACGCGAACACCGCGCAGATCACGAAGACGGACACGAATAACGCACCGAGGATCGCGCCCGGGTTCCGGACCAGCCGGTACCAGGCTTCGCTCCACAAGCCCGAGGGCGCCTCGAGCTGGAGCTCTCGTGCTTCGAATTCGGCGACGCTCATCGGCCGAACCTCGGCCGATGAGCGAGGGAAGGGGCAAAGGGGGAGAACGTGAGGTTTCCCCTCTTCTTCTCCTCAGCACCCGCGGCGATCTCAGCGGCGCGGGAGCTGAGGCAACACCTAAAGAAGGGAGCGAGCCGAAGGCGAGCGACCGACATTCAGCTGTACCGGATGCGCGGATTGATGATCGCGTAGGAGATATCCACGAGCAGGTTCACGAGGACGAACACGACCGCGAGGAAGAGAATGCCGCCCTGCAGCACGGGGTAGTCGCTGTTGAAGATCGCGTCACGTAACCACGAGCCCATCCCCGGGAACGCGAACACTGTCTCCGTCAGGACTGCCCCGGAGAGCAACAGCCCGGTCTGCAGGCCGATGATCGTCGAGACAGGGAGCATCGCGTTCCGCAACACGTGACGACGGTCGACGGTGAGTGGCGGCAGGCCCTTGGCGCGCGCGGTGCGGACGTAGTCCTCGTTTTGCACATCCAGCACGGCGGCGCGCGTAATCCGCGTGATGATGGCGAGGGGGATCGACCCGAGCGCGATGGCCGGGAGGATCAGGTGTCTGATCACGTCCCACAGCGTGTGCCAGTCGCGCGTGATGAGAGCATCGAGGATGTAGAAGTTCGTCGGATGCTTCGCGTTGCTCAGCACGTCGATCCTGCCGACGCTCGGTAACCAGTGGAGACGCACAGCGAAGATGTACTTGAGGATGATCGCCAGGAAGAAGATCGGGACGGAGATCCCGAGCAGCGAACCGATCATCGTCAGGTTGTCGAAGACGCCGCCGTGGCGTTTGGCGGCGAAGAACCCGAGCGGAATGCCTAAGGCGACGGCGAAGAGCATCGCGGCTACCGCGAGCTCGATCGTCGCGGGGAAGCGCTGCTTGATCTCGGCCGTGACGGCCCTGCGTGTCGAGATGCTCGTGCCCAGGTCACCGCCGAGCGTCGTCTTCACGTAGTCCCAGTACTGGACCGGAATCGGCCGGTCGAGCCCGTAGCGCTGCTTGTACTGCTGGACGAGCTGAGCATTGGAGCGTTCACCGAGCAACGCGTCGGCCGGGTTGCCCGGCAGCGCCCTGATCCAGAAGAAGATCAGGAGCGACACGCCGATCAAGATCGGAACAAGCAGGAACAGCCGGCGGACGACGTAACGAAGCATGAAACTAGTCGTCCACCGGCTGCGCCTTTATCTGGTTACTGACCTCCGAACGAGGTGAACTGGAACCAGGTTCCTCCCACCGGCGTCGCAATCAGATTCAGGACACGCTTCTCGAGCCCGAGGGCCGGAGTCGCGTGCGCGTACGGAATACCGGGCAGGTACTTCATGATCAGAATGTTCGCCTGCTGGTAGAGCTTCACCCGCTTGGCGAAGTTCGGCTCGTTCAGCGCACGGTTGAGGATCCCCGTGATCGCCGGGTTCGTGAATCCGAACTGCGGGTTGAAGTTCCGGAAGAACGTCCCGAGGAAGTTGTCGGGATCCCCATAGTCACCGGTCCAGCCGATGAGGTTGAGATCGCCGGCAGTTCCTTCGTTGACCTTCGGAACGTACGTCGGACGCCACGGCGCGCTGTGCGCGGTGACGCTGAAGCCGGAGTTCTCGAGGCTGGCTGCAAACGCCTCGAAATTCCGCTTCGGGTCCGGCATGTACGGACGCGAAACAGCGGTCGGATACCAGAAGTCGATCTTGCACGGCACGTGACAAATCGACGAGTTCAGCAGTTCCTTCGCCTTCGTCGGGTTGTACGCGTACTTCGGCACCTTGTTCGTCCAGCCGAACAGGCTCGGCGGCTGGAACTCGTTCGCAACTTGACCGGTGCCGTAATAGAACTGCTTCACGACGGTCGCACGATCGAGGCCGTACGCAACCGCCTGGCGCACCTTGATGTCGTTCATCGGCGAGCCGGGCCCCTGGTGGATCGTCACGTACGCGACGTTGAACGCCGGTCGCTTGATCACCTTGAGGCGCGAGTCACCGGTGAGACTTCCGATGTCCTGCGGCGGTGCGAGATCGAAGGCGTTGATCTCGCCGGTCTTGAGCGCCTGGAAGCGCGCTTCGTTCGTCGAGATCGGTCGGATGATGACCTTGTCGAGCTTCGCCTTCTTGCCCCAGTAGTTCGGGTTGCGGACGAGCTCGACCTTCTGGCCGATCGTCCACGACGAGAACTTGAACGGCCCCGTGCCGGTCGGATGCTGGAACGCATACGAGCCGGTCGGCTTGAACGTCCCGCCGGTCAGCGTCGCCTCGTCGGCACCGTACTTCTTCATCGCCGTCGGGCTCTGCATCGCGAACGACTGGATCACGAGCGACGAGAAAAACACACCCGACACGCGCGACAGCTGGACGACGATCTTGTACTTGCCGACCGTCTTGCAGCTCTTGAAGAGCGGCGCCGACAGATTCGCGACCTCGTTGTGCTTGAAGCCGCCATAGGTCGCCTGGTAGTAGAACGTCGCAGACGGATCCTGGAACGGACCCGACCAGTTGTACCACCGGTTAAAGTTGTAACAAGCAGCCGCGGCGTTCCACGGCGTGCCGTCATGGAACTTCACGCCCTTGCGCAGATTGAAGGTCCACGTCTTCCCGTGCGTGAGCTTCCAGCTCGTAGCGAGCGCCGGAACGACCTTCGTCGTGCCCGGCTTGAGCGCGATCAGACCTTCGAACATCTCCTCGGTCACGCGGAACGACTCGCCGTCGGACACGAGCGACGGATCCAGATACGTCGGATCCGACGCGCCCGCAAAGACGAGCGTGCCTGACTTCGAGGCTCCACCTGCAGTCCCAGCGGCGATCAACACCAACAGCGCCGCCAGAGGCAGGGCGAGCCTTCTGAAATTCCCCCTCACACAAACTCCTTTCGTCGCACCGCCCCTCCAGGCGGACGCACAATTATGAACGGAAGGTTAAGCCTTCCTCAAGGTAAGACGCAATCGCCCCGGAAACGATTGAGGTGGCGCCGGAAAATCCGGCCGCCGCTGCGCGGCGACCATGATGACTTTCCGGCGGTTGCCCCAACGAAGAGCGGTTTCCAGCGGAGCCGGGCAAAGCCCGTCTCCGCGCAGGACCGTTTCAGCAACTCTTGACTGATCGCCTGAACGATTGAGGGCGGCCCTTGGGCCGCCCTCAGGTCCGATCTAAAACGCGCCGCCGCTACGCGGCGAGAGAGATCAGATCTCGTAGCGCAGAGAGCCGGGCAAGGGCCTGGCCCTCGAGCTGCCGGACGCGCTCACGCGTCAGGTCGAGCTCGTGTCCGATCGCCTCGAGCGTCCAGGGCTCGCCCTCGAAGCCGAAGCGAAGCTCCAGGATGCGGCGCTCGCGCTCGGGCAGGGCGTCGAGAGCCCGGCGAACACCCTGGCGCCGGAGCGACTCCTCGGCCTCGTCGAACGGATCCGCGGCCTCGCGGTCGGCGAACAGGTCTCCGAGCTCGCCCTCGTCGTCCGCGCCCACCGTCTGGTTCAGGGAGACGGAGGCCTGCGCGGCGCCGAGCGCCTCGTCGACATGCTGAATCGGAAGGCCGGTCGCCTCGGCGAGCTCGTCCTTCGTCGCCTCGCGGCCCAGCTCCACCTCGAGCCGGCGAGCCGCCCGCGACAGCTTCTGCTGCCGCTCGACGACGTGCACGGGCACGCGGATCGTCCGGGCGTGATTCGCCACGGCGCGTTGCACCGACTGGCGGATCCACCAGGTCGCATACGTCGAGAACTTGTAACCGCGGCGCCAATCGAACTTCTCGACGGCGCGGTTGAGGCCAAGCGTGCCTTCCTGGATCAGGTCCAGGAAGGGGACGCCGAGGCCCCGATAGCCCTTGGCGATGGAGACGACCAGGCGCAGGTTCGACTCGATCATGCGCCGCTTGGCGGTGGGATCGCCGCGCTCGATTGCCTTGGCGAGGGTGACCTCCTCCGCGGCGGTGAGCAGCTTGTGGCGGCCGACGTCGGCCAGGAAGAGCTGAAGGCTGTCTGCGGACCCCGAGAGGACATGGGGCTCCGGCTTGGCGGGCTTCTCTTCCTTTTCGGTCTTGGCCTCGGCTTCCGGCTGGCGGATGTCGAGCCCGATCCGCTCGAGCTCGCGGGTCAGCTCCTCGACCTCGGCCTCATTGAGGTCGTGCTCAAGGGCGAACGCCTCGAGCTCGGCGGCCTCGAGGTGCCCACGCTCCTCGGCACCCTCGACGAGCGCCTTGGCCTGGTCGGAATCAAGCAGTTCGTGCAGCTGATTTTGTGTCAAGTGTCCCTTTCGAGTCCTACTTTGTGATACGGCGGCAACCTTCGCACTGTAGGTCGAAACCCCTCTTATTTCCAGGCCTGGACCATCCCAGAAGGGTCAAAACCGTGCAACGTGACCGGGTCCTTTGTTATTCCGTCGCCGCGGGCTCTTTGGATTGCGCGCGAACAGGAAACTCGAACTCGATTTTGTCCTCGTCGTTCAAGACGAGCCGCGCACGAAAAGGTTTGCCGTTCCGTGAGCGGAAACCTGAGAGTACTTCCCGGGTCCGACGTTCCTCGATCAACTGCCTGGCGATCTCCGGTGTGAGGGTCCGGCTGGCGACCCGTTTCCAAATCACAAAACCGCAGCCGACCTCCTCCCGGCTCTTCCAGCTCGTGCAGCCGTAAGCCTTGGAGTTCTCCTTGATGATCTCGCCCGTCACGGCTCCGCAGCGCGGACAGGGGCCGAGCTCGACCCGCTCGGGCCGGAGCTGCTCCTTGTCCAGGGCCGCGATCTGCTCGACGGTCTCCTTGGCGAAATCGGCGATTCCCTTCATGAACTTCTTGCGATCCCCGTTGCCATGCTCGATTTCGGAGAGCTTGTGCTCCCAGTCACCGGTGAGCTCAGGGGAAGTCAGCTTGTGGTCAAGGAGCATGGTGATGACCTGGATACCCTTGGGCGTCGCCTGGAGGTCCTTGCCGACGCGCTCGATGTACTCGCGGCGGATCAGGGTCTCGATCGTCTCGGCACGCGTTGCCGGGGTGCCGAGCCCGGACTCCTTCATTGCCTCGCGCAGCTCCTCGTCGTCGATGAGCTTGCCGGCGGTCTCCATGGCCGACAGCAGCGTCGCCTCGGTGTAGCGCGGCGGCGGCTTCGTCATCTTGTCCTCGATTTCGGCCGCGATGCAGCGCACGGTCTGGCCCTCCTGCAGCGCGGGGATCTCGCCGGCCTCCGCCTCGGCCTCGTCCTCCGACTGCCGCTCTTGGTCGGGCTCGAGCCCGTAGACGCCGCGCCACCCGGCCTCGAGCGTGATCTTGCCGCGCGTACGGAAGCGCTCCTCTTCGACGAGCGTGATGACTGTCGTGCGGGCATAGCGCGCCGGTGGGTGGAAAACGGCGAGGAAGCGCTTGGCGACCAGGTCGAACACACGGCGCTCGTCGGGCGAGAACGCCTCGAGGTCCTTCTCGATGTCGGTCGGGATGACCGCGTGGTGGTCGCTCACCTTCGCGTCGTTGACGACGCGTCCGAGCGGCAACTGGTCGAGCGCAAGCACGAACTCGGCCCCCTTGCGGTAGTCCTCGAGCGGCTGCAGCGTGGCAGCCGTCGGCTTCAGCTGCGGGACCATGTCGCCGGAGAGGAAGCGCGAGGACGTGCGCGGATACGTGATCGCCTTCTTGCTTTCGTAGAGGGACTGCGCGGCCTGAAGCGTGCGCCGCGCGGAAAAGCCATAGCGCCGATTCGCATCGCGCTGAAGCGAGGTCAGGTCGTAAAGAAGAGGCGCGCGCTCGGACTGCTCCTTGCGCTCGACCTTCTCGATCGTCCCGTCCTGGCCGGAGACCTTCGCGACGATCGCGTCGGCACGTGTGAGGTCCCCGAAGATCCGCGTTTCGTCGCCCTCGAACCAGAGCCCCTGGTACGGCGGTTGGAACGTCCCGTGAATCAAGCGGTACGGCTCGGCGACGAACGCCTGGATCTCGCGCTCGCGCTTGACGATCAGGCCGAGCGTGGGCGTCTGCACGCGGCCGAGCGAGACGACGCCACCGACCCACGCGCGGCCGCGAATCGTCGCGGCACGTGTCGCGTTCATGCCGACGAGCCAGTCCGCCTCGGAGCGAGAGCGCGCGGCGTCCTCCAGAGACTGCATCTGGGTCCCCGGGCGAAGCTTCTCGAACCCTTCGCGGATCGCCTGCTTCGTCATCGACGAGATCCAAAGCCGCTCGACGGGCTTCGGCGCCTTCGCGCTCGTTGCGGAGCTGCCGAAGACCGACTCGTACACGTAAGCGAAGATGAGCTCGCCCTCACGGCCGGCGTCACAGGCGTTGATGATCTTGTCGACGTCCTCGCGCTTCAGCAGCGTCTCGATCAGCTTCAGCTGCTTCTTCGACTTCGCGTCGCGGGGCACGAGCTTGAAGCCGTTCGGCGGGACGATCGGCAGGTCGGCCATCTTCCACTTCTTCCACTTCTCGTCGTACTCCTCGGGCTCGGCGAGCTGGACGAGATGGCCGACGGCCCAGGTGATGACGTAGTCGTCCGACTCGAGGAAAACGGCTTCCTCGCGCGTGGTCTTGGACTTCGTCGTCGACTTGGCGGCCTCGACGACCTCTTCGTTCGTCGGCTCTTCGGCCTTCTTCTTGCCCCGCTTCGGCTTGATGTCGTCGAGCTTCCGGCGCTGGAAGGGTCCTTCCAGCGCGCCCGCGAGGTCGCGGCCGACAGAGGGCTTCTCAGCGATCACAAGGGTCTTTGGCATCCAAAACACCATAGCGGCCCTCGGAATGGGGGCCGGGCCGGAGATACTTGGCCGCGTGAAGCCCAGTCCCTTCTATTCGCTCGCCGTCGCCGTCTCCTGGCCGGTGCTGCGGGGGTTGTACCGATTGCGTGCCGAGGGTCGGGAGAACCTGCCCCTGGAGGGCGGCTACGTCCTCGCGGCCAACCACAGCTCGAACCTGGATCCCTGGCCACTCGGCGTCCCGCTCTGGCCGAACAACTTTCTCCGCTTCATGGCGAAATCGGAGCTTTACTGGTGGCCCCTGAATCACCTGATCAACGCCGGCGGCGGCTTTCCCGTCCGGCGCGGTGAGCGTGACCTCGAGGCGATCAACACTGCGGTCGACCTCGTCCGCGCTGGACACGTCGTGGCGATGTTCCCGCACGGCACGCGGCAGCGGAAAGGGCTCGTGAAGAGGTACCAGCCCAAAGCGCACACCGGCGCCGCCCGAATCGCGCTCGAGGCGGGGGTGCCGCTCGTACCGGCGGCGATCGCCGGGACCGACCGGCTCTCGCGGCTGGAGCCGCTCCGCGTGCGGTACGGCACGCCGATCCCGCTGGACGATCTGAAGGACGAGGATCCCTCCCTCGCAGCGCGCGAGGCGACCGACCGGCTGATGGCGGAGATCGAACGGCTGGGCGCGGACCTCTGATGAGCCGGCCGCTGCTCGTGATCGACGGCGACTCCCTGGCGCACCGCGCGTACCACGCGCTGCCCAAGTCGATGCGGCGCGCAGAGGGCAAACCGAGCAACGCGCTCGTCGGTTTCTCGAACTTCCTCATGCGCCTCTGGCAGGCCGAGGCGCCGCGTGCGGTGATCGTCGGCTGGGACACGCTGTTCGTGCCGACCTACAGGAATCAGCTCTTTCCTGGATACCAGGGGGGACGAGAGTTCGACGACGAACTGGTCGAGCAGCTCGACCTCCTGCCGGAACTCGTCAGGTCGTTCGGCTTCGGGGCCGCCAAAGGTGAGGGCTACGAGGCCGACGACTTTCTCGCCGCCGCGGTCGCGCACGAGGAGAAGCAGGGTGGCATCGCGGTCGTGGTCACCTCCGACCGCGACTCGTTCCAACTCGCGAGCGAGCGGACGACGATTCTCCAACCGACCCGCGGCGTGAGCGAGCTCTCGCGTGTCGGGCCCGGGGAGGTGCGCGAGCGCTACGGCGTCGAGCCGGCGCAGGTACCGGACTTCATCGCGCTGCGAGGCGACCCGTCGGACAAGCTTCCCGGAGCACGCGGCGTCGGCCCGAAGACGGCGGCGAACCTTCTGGCCCAGTACGGGACGCTGGAGGCGATGCTGGAGGACGGCCGCTTCGAGGCACAGGCGGAGGAACTACGCATGTACCGGCGAATGGCGACGCTAGACGCCTCCGCCCCCCTACCTCCCCTCGAAGACCAGACCCCCAAATGGGTGGAGGCGTCGTCTTTCGTAAGGCAGTTGGGCATGAACGCCCAGGCCGACCGGATCGCCGCACTGGCCGCGTAGGAGCCGTCCGCCGATCGACGTCCTGACTCACCCGGCCCTCGCCCAGCTGCATCCCACGTTCGGCCAGCTGGACTCTCCCGAACGGATCGAGGTCCTGCTCGAGGCGTTCCCCGACGCGCGCGAGGGACGGGCTGCGGAACGCACCGCGGTTGAACGTGTACACGCGCCCGAGTACTTAGACGTGCTGGTGGCGCTGAAGGAGCCGGAGTGGTTAGACGCCGACACGGTCGCGTCGGAGACGAGCTGGGCCGCGGCGCTGCTCGCCGCCGGCACTGCGATCGAGGCGGCCGAAACCGGAGGGTTCGCCCTGGTGCGGCCGCCTGGCCATCACGCAAGGCACCGCACCGCAATGGGCTTTTGTCTCATCAACAACATCGCCATCGCTGCACGGCACATGCAGGCCGAGCAGGGCGTCGGGCGGGTGGCGATCGTCGACTACGACGTGCATCACGGCAATGGCACGCAGGAGACCTTCTGGGAGGACGACACGGTTCTGTTCGTCTCGCTCCATCAATGGCCGTTTTACCCCGGTACCGGAGGGCCGACCGAGCAGAGCGAGACGACTGTGAACGTTCCGTTGCGCGCCGGCTCCGGGGACGACGAGTACTTCATGGCTTTCGACCAGGTCGTCGTGCCTGCGGTGGAGCAGTTCAAACCCGAACTGCTCCTCGTGTCGGCCGGTTTCGATGCTCATGAAGAAGACCCGCTTGCACAGATGCGCGTCACCGCGGACGGCTTTCGCGAGCTCAGCAGGCGCTGCGCGGCGCTTGCGCCACGCGTCGCGGCCGTGCTCGAAGGCGGCTACAACATCGCCACGCTGCCGCGCCTCGTCGCTGCCGCGTTAGAAGGTTTGTCCTCAGGAAACACGACGGCCGGCTGAGGGCCGGCCGTCGAAGTCGATCGCCACTCGTGTTTCGTTCTCCACGTTCGCTCCGTCCCGGGAGCGTGTACCAGATCTGCCCGAAGTATCGGCGCTGCGCGCCTTGGGGGTCATCGCCTGCGACAGGGGAAGCCACTCACCCAAAATGGGTGAGTCAGCCGCGCGCGGTGGCGAGAGCCTCGAGCGCCTCCCTGCGCGAGGAGACGCCGAGCTTTCGCAACAGGCTCTTCACGTGCGAGCGAACGGTGTGCTCGGAGATGAACAGCCGCTTTGCGATCTCGTCGGTGGCGAGATGCTCGTCGAGGAGCAGCAACACCTCGAGCTCCCGCGCCGAGAGCGCTGCGGCGATCGAGTCGGGCACACCGGAGCCGCGCCCGCCGCCCTCACGCACCTGCTCGAGCAGCCGGCGCGCCACGGCTCCGGACAGCGCGGCCTCTCCCTGTGCGACACCCCGCAGAAAATCCACGATTCGTTCCGGCGGCTCGCTCTTCAGCAGGTAACCCGCAGCACCGCCCCGGATGGCGCCGAGGAGGTTCTCCTCCGTGCCAGAGGCCGTGAGGACGACGACCTCGCACTTCGGGGCGGCCTCGCGCAGCCGCGGCAGGGCGCTGAGGCCGTCGAGACCGGGCATGGACAGGTCGAGCAGGATCAAGTCGGGCTCCAGCCTGGCGGCCGCCACGATCGCCTCCTCGCCGTCTGAGGCCTCACCGACCACCTCGAAGCCGTGCTGCGTCAGGAGCCCGGCGAGGGCCGAGCGGGTGAGGGGGTGATCGTCGACGAGGAGGATTCGCTCAGCCATCAGGGTTTCAACGCTTATCGGCGAACTGTGATCTGCCGAAAGAGTGAACATGCGACAAGACGGCAGAGACGACTTCCAGGCCTGGCTCTGGGGAGAAATCCTCCTGTTCGGCCTGCTCGGCTCCTCGCTCGCCCTCTTCGTCACCAACCACGACCTCCAGACGAAGTTCTCGCTGCCGCAGCTCGGCCTCGTCCTGCAGACGGTAATGGCATTCGCGGCCGGGATCATCGCCCTCCTGGCCGGGATCCGTTTCGCGGTCGAGGGTCGTCGCCTCGACCTTTTCCTTTGCACCGGCTTCCTGATCGCCTGCCTGTCCAATGTCGCTTTCGCGATCGCCCCAGTCCTCGGAGGTCAGCCTGTCCACCGCCCGGAAGCGTGGGCGGGCGTCGTCGGCCG
>DAINSN010000012.1:0-1422 GCA_036741295.1 Gaiellaceae bacterium | reverse complement strand
GCCGAGGAACGCGCGCGGGTGGCTCGCGAGATCCACGACGGGCTCGCGCAGTACCTCTTCGCCGTGTCGACGCACGCGTCGATGTTGCAGAACGGCGCGCCGCAGGAAGAGACCATCGCGAAACTGCGAGAAGCCGCGAACGCGGCGCAGCAGGAGGCGCGCTTCGCGATCCTGGCGCTGTCCACCGCGGCGGGGAACGCACCGTTCGACGCGGCGCTGAGCCGGTACATCGAGTTCCTCACTGCCGACGGACAGCTCGAGGTCGACCTCGAGATCGACCCTGACGTCAGGCTCGCTCCGGACGAACAGATCGAGGTCTTCCGCATCGTGCAGGAGGGTCTGGCGAACGTGCGCAAGCATGCGAATGCCACGCGAGCCGAGGTCGTGATCGGAACGCGCAACTACGAGCGCTTCGTGTTGGTCCGTGACGACGGCGAGGGCTTCGACGATGAGTCGGCGGCGGCAGGGCAGGGATTGAAGAACATTCGCGCGCGCACGAAGATCATCGAAGGTGGATTCACCCTCACCTCGAAGCCGGGTCTCGGCACAGCGCTCGAAGTCGTTCTGCGCACCTAAACCCCTACGCTTCGGCGAGTGAAGGATCCAGTCGCACTCTGTGCCGATGCCGCGGCCGGCTGGCACGCTGCGTGGCTCACGGCGCTCGGCCTTCGATCCGCCACCGATGCGGATGCCTGGCGTGCACTGGACCCGCCGCCGCACATCTATTTCAGCGCGATCACACTTCGCGCGGACACTCCGGTCGAGGCAGTCGCCGACGCAGCTGGAGCCGTCTGCGATTCGTGGCAGACCATCGACCTCGCGCAGTCCGGCTTCCGTGACTGGCGCCACGAGCCGTGGTTCCTTCGTCCGGCCTCAGAGCCCTCCGGCCCCGAGGCGGCGCCGGAGCTCGAGATCGTGCGGGTCGCGACTACGCCGGAGGTGGAAGAGCTCGAGGCGGTCAGCGTGCGCGGTTTCGAGAACGAAAGCGCGACGATCGAGCCGGGCACGTTGCATCCGCCGACGATCCTCGACGATCCGCGCATGGTCCTGTGGCTTGGGCGAGTCGCGGGCAAGCCGGTCGGCGCAGCGATGAGTTACCGCACCGAAGATGCCGTCGGCATCTTCGGTGTCACGACGATCGCGTCCATGAGACGGCGTGGTTACGGCACTGCACTCACGCGTGCCGCAATGCTTGTCGATAGCGGACTCCCGTCCATCCTCGCGCCGAGCCCCGAAGGAGAAGGGGTGTACCGGCGGCTCGGCTTCGAGCACGTCGGCGAGCTCCGGATCTGGAGCCGACGCGCGTAACGCTGTTATCTCGTTATCGACAGGAGGTACTCCTCCTCGGAACCACCCTTGACCATGACGGTGCGGACGTTGCCCACGCCCTTGACGTAGTACTTGTGCTCCACCACGCCACGC
>DAINSN010000011.1:0-23224 GCA_036741295.1 Gaiellaceae bacterium | reverse complement strand
TCACGCGGCTGGAAGCTCGCGATCCTCTCCAACACCGACCGCGATTTCATCGACGCCTCGATGAAGCGGATCGGTGTCCCGTTCGAGCTTGCGATCGTCGCGTCGGAGATCGGCTCCTACAAGCCCGGACACGCGCACTGGTTGTGCTTCTTCGAGGAGACCGCCGCATCGCGTGAAACGCATGTGCACGTCGCCCAGAGTCACTTCCACGACATCGCCCCGGCGAACGAGCTCGGTCTGCGCTCGATCTGGATCAACCGCTACCAGGAGGCGCACGATCCCCCGACGACATGTGAGCTCCCGGACCTTTCACGTCTTCCGCACACCCTCGATGAGCTCGTCCCTGCCTGACACCCTCGTCTTCCGGCGCCCCCGGCCGGACGATCTCGAGGTGGCGGCGCGCATCCTTGCCGCGGAAGAGCGGCGCGTCCGAGGCGAGTCGGCCTGGGGGGTAGAGGAGACCCGCGACTGGTGGACTTGGTCGAATCTCGACGAGTCGTGGTTTGTGGACGCAGACGGCGAGTCGATCGCCTTCGTCGCGTTGATGGTGCGGGGCAAGACCGCTGTCTCTTGGGGATCTGTCGATCCGAGGTATGAGGGCCAGGGCCTGTCGACCGAACTGATCAGACGAACCGAGCAGCGGGCGCGCGAGCTCGGCTTCGAGAAGCTCAACGTCGGCATGTTCGCAGAGAACGACGAAGCGCGACGGCTCTTCGAACGACTCGGATTCCGCGAGGTCCGCCGCTTCTATCGCATGCAGATCGAGCTCGATACGCCGCCGCCGCCAGCGGAATGGCCGCATGGCATCACCGTCTCGACGTTCCGGCCCGAGGATGCGCGCGCGTTTCACGGCGCGCTCGACGAAGCGTTCGCCGACGATTGGGGCTTTGTGTCAGTCGGCTTCGAGGAATGGAAACGACGTCGGCTCGAGTCCCCGGAAACCGACGTCTCGCTCTGGTTCATCGCTCGGGCCGGAGAGAAGATCGCGGGAGTGCTTCGGGGTGACCCGAGACACCACGGCGGAGGCTGGATCGGTGCGCTCGGAGTACGCAAGCCGTGGCGCCGTCGTGGCATTGCGAACGCCCTGCTTCGGCACGCCTTCGCCGAGTACCACCGGCGCGGTGAGCCGCACGTCGGCCTGGGTGTCGATGCGCAGAACCCGACGGGTGCGACACGGCTCTACGAGCGCGCGGGGATGCGAGTCGTCACCGAGGACGTCGTCTTCGAGAAGGAGCTTGCATGAGCCGCTTGCGCGCAAAGTGTCCCGACTGCAAGACCTACACGGCGGTCGCGCTCGGGCCCGAATACGAGTGTCACTCGTGCGGGCGTGTCTATCTCGCGGGGATGGTGCGAGTGCCGCAGGCTTGGGGGGAGGGCGGTGAGACCATGGCGGAAGCGGCGTGGCTCGAGCTTCCCTATCCGGAGACGGCGATCATCGAGGCCGAGACACTCGAGGAGCAGAATCTTGCGCTCGCGGCGGATCTGCCGGAGCGCCCGCTCATCCTCGGCGGCTGCTGTTGCTCGCACATCGGCGCTGTCGAAGGTCTGGCCGCACGCCAGGACCGGCTAGCGGTGATTTGGCTCGACGCGCACGGCGATCTCAACACCGTTGAGAGCTCCCCGTCGGGGAACCTCTGGGGGATGCCACTCAGGAAGCTGATCGATTCCGGGGCGGTCGACGCCGGCGATGTCGCTCTGGTCGGCGCCCGCAATCTCGATCCGCCCGAGGAAACCTTCATCCGCGAGCAGGGCGTGCACCTCGGCGAGGAGGGCATCGCTGGGGCACTCGATGGTGTCGACTGCACCTACCTCGCCTTTGACGCCGATGTGCTCGAGCCCTCGGAGCTGTCGGTGTTCATGCCCGAGCCAGGCGGGTTCTCGGTGTCCGACGCTGAGCGGATTCTCCATGGGCTGGGCGGGCGGACCAACGTCCTCGGCGCGGGGTTTACGGGTGCCGGGTTCGAGCCCGCGAACGTGGCTCCGTTGGCCAGGCTGGCCGCTGCCGTGGGCCTGTAACGGCTTGCCTCCAGCGTCTGTCTAAACTCGTCAGTTCCATGTCCTCCCGGATCGACGTCTCCATCGAGCATCGGAACGTCCCAGAGCCGCCGGGAAAGCACCCGAACACGTGCCCGCAGTGCGCGTCGCACTACCGGGACGACGAGCTCGAGGCGGCCCTCTGGGTGTGCCCCCATTGCGGGCACCACTTCACCATGCGCGCCCGCTCACGGATCGCCACGCTGGCGGACGAGGGCACGTTCGTGGAAGAGGCCGCCGACCTTCGCTCGGAGGATCCGCTCGACTTCTTCGATTTGCGGCCCTACACCGAGCGGCTCGCCGAGGCCGAGATGAAGACCGGGTTGGGCGAGGCGATGGTGATCGGCCACGGGGCGATCGACGGGAACGCGTGCGGGCTCGCAGTCATGGATTTCGCGTTCATGGGCGGCTCGATGGGCAGCGTGGTCGGGGAGAAGTTCTCCCGCGCCTGTGACGGCGCTGCGCAGCGAGGCGTGCCCCTCGTGTCGGTGACGGCGTCTGGTGGCGCCCGCATGCAGGAGGGGATCCTCTCGCTCATGCAGCTGCCGAAGACGGTGTGCGCGGTTGAGGACCTCCACGACTCCGGCCAGCCGCTGATCAGCGTGATGACACATCCGACGACGGCCGGTGTGCTCGCCAGCTTCGCGAGTCTCGGCGACGTGATCGTTGCTGAGCCCGGCGCATTGCTCGCCTTTACCGGCCCGCGCGTCGTGCAGCAGACGACGCGCGAGAAGCTGCCGGAGGACTTCGGGCTCGCCGAGCAGAACCTTCGCTTCGGTCACATCGACGCGATCGTTCCGCGGCCGGAGTTGAAGGCGTACGTCGCGCGACTCCTGCGGCTCTTCTCCTCGAATGGCGACTGACCACGAGCTGCGGCTGCGCGAGCGGCTGACGCGCTTGCGAAGCCTCAATCTGCTCGGCGGGACACGTGTCTCGGGCGAGCTCGAGAAGCTGCAGCGCCAGCTCGAGCGCATCCAGTCGGCGCCGACCGATGAGGAGATCTGGCGCTCCGTCGAGCTCGCGCGGCATCAGGACCGCCCGTACACACTCGACTATGTCAACCGGCTTCTCGATGACTGGGTCGAGTTGCACGGTGACCGCGGCCGCGCTGACGACCATGCGCTGGTCATCGGCCTCGGCCGCTTCGAGGGACGCACGGTCGCGCTCGTGGGCAACCAGAAAGGCCGCGACATCAAAGAACGCACCGACCGCAACTTCGGCATGGCCTATCCCGAGGGCTATCGCAAGGCGATGCGTCTGATGGAGCTCGCGGAGCGGAACCGGTTTCCGCTGATCAGCCTCGTCGACATTCCCGGTGCGTATCCGGGTGTCGCGGCCGAGCAGCACGGGCAGGGCGGCATGATCGCCCGGTCGCAGGCGTTGATGGCACGACTGGGAATTCCGATCGTCACGTGCGTGATCGGGGAAGGCGGCTCGGGCGGCGCGATCGCGACGGCGCTTGCCGATCGCGTGCTGATGCAGGAGAACGCCATCTACACGGTGATCTCTCCCGAAGGATGTGCGGCCATTCTCTGGCGGGACGCCGGCGAGGCGAAGAAGGCGGCCGCGGCGTTCAAGCCGGATGCCGTCCACTGCCTCGAGCTCGGCGTCATCGACGGGATCGTCCCCGAGCCCGAGGGCGGCGCCCACACGAATCACGACGAGGCTGCACGCCTGCTGGGGGAAAGCCTGCAAGACGCCCTCGAAGACCTCGAATCCGTACCTCCCGACGACCTCAAGCGCAGGCGTCGAGCCAAATTCCGTTCGCTGGGCGTTTACGCCTGAGTCAACAGACTCGTACTGTGGAAAGAGGGGAGCTTCGCTAAGGTTCCGGCAGTTTCTAGGCGTGTACGGTTGTAGCCTCTCCACAACATCCACAGCCTTATCCCCCGACCCGAGAACGACTTCGGGCCGGAAAACCGGCCCGAAGAGTCGACCCCCCCGCTGGGTGGAGAAGCCTTTCGAAGGGTAAAAAATACCCCTTTGAAGTAACACCCTTGCCAGAGCCGCCGGGGTTGAAACACCTGGCGGACGAAGAAGCAGCGCAAGGCCCCCTCGAAGCGCAAAGCTTCGTAGGGCGTGGCCACAGAGAAGCTCTCCGAATACAAACGCAAGCGCGATCCCAAGAAGACGCCTGAGCCCTTCAGCGGGAAAAAAGGGAAGACCAAGGACCCGATCTTCGTCGTCCAGCGCCACGATGCGCGAGCGCTTCACTACGACTTTCGCCTCGAGCAAGGCGGCGCCCTGCTCAGCTGGGCAGTGCCGAAGGGCGTGCCGCTGGAGCCTGGCGAGCAACACCTCGCCGTGCACGTGGAGGATCACCCGCTCGAGTACGCGACCTTCGAGGGCGAGATCCCGAAGGGCCAATACGGGGCCGGCACCGTCGAGATCTGGGACAGCGGCACCTACGAGCTCCTCGAGGAGAAGAAGAACGGCGGGCTCACCGTCCGGTTGCACGGCAAGAAGCTCGAGGGAACGTGGGCGCTCGTCCCGGCCCATCTCGGCGGCGACGAGAAGAACTGGCTGATCCTCCGCAAGCGCGACGACGACGCGCCGGCTCCCAGACGCACTGGCCAGACGTATAAGCCCATGCTCGCCACACTCGCCGAAGACGTTCCACGTGGCGCCGGCTGGACGTTCGAGGTGAAGTGGGACGGCTATCGGGCGCTCGCAACGGAGTCGGGCGGCGACACCACGCTCACGAGCCGGAACGGGAACGACCTGACGGCGCGCTTCCAGAACGTCGCGAAAGCGATTCCGAAGGCGGTGAAGACGCCGGACTGCGTCCTCGACGGCGAGGTGTGCGCGCTGGACGAATCCGGTCGCTCGAGCTTTTCCGCGATGCAGCAAGGCAAACCGGGAACGCCGATCGTCTACTACGTCTTCGACGTGCTCGAGATCGAGGGCGAGCCGGTGATCGATCTACCGCTTGTCGAGCGCCGGAAGCTGCTCGAAGGGCTTCTCGATCGCCGGAACAAGACCGTGCGCCTCTCGGAGACGTTCGACGACGGGCAGGCGCTGCTGGAGGCCGCGAAGCAGCAGCAGCTCGAAGGGATCATGGCGAAGCGCCTCGACTCGAGCTATCTGCCGGGCAAGCGGACGCGCGACTGGCTGAAGATCAAGACGCACTCCGAGCAGGAGTTCGTCGTCGCCGGCTACACCAAGGGGACCGGGCGCCGCGCCTCGAGCTTTGGCTCCCTCGTTCTCGGCTACTACCTGGGCGACGAGCTCGTGTACGCAGGCAACGTCGGCACCGGCTTCAACAGCAAGGAGATCGAGAAGCTGTTGGACAAGCTGCGACCCCTGCGGCGCGGCACGACTCCGTTTCGCGAAGTTCCGAAGCTGCCGAAGGTGCGGAAGGGCGCCGTCATCTGGGTGGAGCCCAGGCTCGTCGCCCAGGTCGAGTTCGCGGAATGGACGCACGACGGCCGTCTTCGCGCTCCGTCCTACAAGGGCTTGCGCGAGGACAAGGCGCCGGAGGATGTGCGGCGCGAGGAGCCGATCACCGACGTTGTCAAGAAAGGCTCGCGCGAGCTGAAGCTCTCGAATCTCGACAAGGTCTTCTTTCCGGCCGAGCGCATCACGAAGGGCGACCTGCTCGAGTACTACCGCGCCGTCGCGCCTGTGCTGGTCCCGCACCTAGCGGAGCGCCCGTTCACAATGGTCCGCTGGCCCGACGGGATCGAGGGCAAGAAGTTCTTCCAGAAGGATGCACCGTCGCACATGCCCGAGTGGATCCCGACCTTCCGCACGCAGGTCTCGACGAGGGCGTCGCCGCGGACGAAGAAGTGGGTCGACTTTCCGCTCGTGAACGACGAGCTCGCCCTGTTGTGGATGGTGAATATGGGCTGCGTCGACATGAACACGTGGTACTCACGCATCGACAAGCCCGATCGCCCGAACTGGGTGCTCTTCGACCTCGATCCGTCACCCGACGTCGGCTTCAAGGAGACCGTTCAGGTCGCGCTGTTGGTCAAAGAGGCGCTCGACGCGTTCGGCCTCGTCGGCTTCCCGAAGACGTCGAGTGCTGAGGGAATGCACATCCTCGTGCCGGTCGAGCGGCGCCACACCTATGCGGACACGCGCCAGTTCGCGGAGATCGTCGCCGGGGCAATTGCACGCACCCACCGCGGGCTCGCAACGACGGAGTGGACGAAGTCGAAGCGGCGCGGCGTGCTCATCGACGCGAACCAGAACGGCGAAGGCAAGACGATCGCATCGGCGTATTCGGTGCGGCCACGACCGGGCGCGCCGGTGTCCACACCCTTGCGCTGGTCGGAAGTGAACGAGGATCTCGATCCGCTGTCGTTCACGATGCCGGTGGTGCTCGAGCGAGTCCGCAAACTCGGCGACCTCTATGCCGGGGTGCTCACGACGAAGCAGCGATTGACGGACGCGATGAAAGCGCTCGACTAGCGCCGCACCGAATTCATTCGAGCCGGTCTGGATGGCCGAGCATGCTCAGCTCGGCGATGTCCCGCCTGAAGAAGAGCGACGTCGTCCAGTCGGCGACGACGCGAAGCTTTCGTGTCAGTAGTGGGAGCTGGTACAGGTGGTACGACCGCGTCACGAACCAGCCCGCGAAGCCGCGGAAGCGGAGGTCGACGACGTCCGCGATTCCCTTGTAGCGGCCGAGTGTCGCCACCTGTCCGAGCATGCGGTAGCGATACGGCTTCGGTTCGCCGGTGAGGTTCTTCGCCAGGCGGCGGGCTTGTCGGAGCGCATGCTGGCACGTGGGCGGGTCGAACGAGCCTGGCGTCGCTCCATTGGGCACGCGGGCGCCGTCGCCGAGCGCCCACACGTGGGGCACCCCTTCGACTCGTAGCATCGGGTCCACCAGCACGCGCCCGCGGTCGTCCAGCGGCATTCCCAGTTGCTCGTTGACTGGGTTGGCGCGCACACCGGCCGTCCAGACGACGGTGCTCGTCAGGATCCGGCTGCCATCGGAGAGGACTGCAGCGTGTGGCTCGACGGATTCGAGCGTCGTCCTGACGCGAATGTCGACACCACGTCGTGCCAACTGGTGCGCCGCGTAGTCGCCGAGCCTCGTCGGGATCTCCGGCAGGATCTTCTCGGCGGCGTCGACGAGGACCCAGTGCTGCGGCTCGTCGCGCAAGGCCGGGTAGTAGCGCAGTGCGTCCCGCACCAGGTCGGCGAGCTCGGCCAGGGCCTCGACGCCTGCATACCCGGCTCCGACGAAGACGAAAGTCAGCTCCCGTCTGCGTTGACCCTCGCTGGTCGCCGCCGAGGCTGCCTCGAGCCGACGGAGGACGTGGTTGCGCAAGTGAATCGCGTCTGCGAGCGTCTTGAAGCCGAGTGCGTGGTCGGCCAGGCCCGGAATCGGCAACGTCCGTGAGATCGCGCCGAGCGCGACGACCAGCTCGTCATAGGCCAGGGTCCGCACCCCATCCTCGGTCTCCACGGTCACGCGCCTCTGTTCCGTGTCCACCCCGGTCGCGCGGCCGAGCAGCAGCTCGGCGTGCGGGCACATGAGGCGGAGTGGCACGACGACGTGGCGCGGCTCGAGCGTTCCCGACGCCGCTTCCGGCAGCAGCGGCGTGTAGAGCATGAAGTTCTCCGGTGAGACGATCGTTGCGCCACGCTTGCCGAGCAAACGCGCGACGTAGCCGCCGGCGAAGCCGCCGCCGAGCACGAGCGTGCCGCCGAGCGCGTTGTGATCCGCCATGCCCATACCATCGCAGGGCCGGCGGTTCAGGTCACGTCACTCAAGTCCTTGATCAAGTACAGCAGCGTGTCGTCGACCTCCATGGGGCCACCGCGCACGACGACGGTGCCCTGGACGCGCTTCGGCGGCAGGCCTGCGTCGCGATAGCCGAGCCGCCGCTCCGAGCCGGTGCAGGGGGAGCCGGTCGCCGATTCGGACGATGTCGGCGTCGGTCAACTCGCGGACGTCGATGCCGCCACCATCCTGCGCAACAGCGTCAGTGCGCCGTCCTTGTCGAGCATCTCGTTCAGATTGCCGCACTTCGGGCTCTGCACGCACGAAGGACAGCCGTCGGTGCAAGGGCAGCCCTCGAGCATCCGCGCGGTGTCGTCGACCCAGCCCTCGAAGGCGTTGAAGCCGCGCTCGGTGATGCCGACGCCGCCCGCGTGTCCGTCGTAGATGAAGACTGTGGGTGCGTCGGTCTGGAAGTGGATGTTCGTCGAGAGCCCGCCGATGTCCCAGCGGTCGCACATCGCCCACAGGGGCAGTAGCGCGATCATGGAATGCTCGGCGGCGTGGAGCGTGCCGAGTAGCTTCGGCATCTTGTCCAGGCCGTCGAGCTGCTCCGGCTCCGGCACATACCAGATCGCCTCCGTCTCGAAGCTCGTCTCAGGCAGGTCGAGCTCGACGGTCTCGAACGTCGACTGGTCGCGGATGGACTTCTTCTGGTAGGCAACCACCCGCTCCGTCACGGAAATGCGCCCGAAGTGAAGGTCGAGGCCGCAACGCCGCTCGGTGCGTAGCGTCTCCTCGATCGCCGTGTTGGTGTCCTTCTTCGCCTGGGTGTAGTAGTCGCCCTTGTACGGCGTCACGAGCGCAGTACGGCTCCGCAGGTCGAGCTCGCGCACGAGGTAGCTCTCGCCGAGGTGGAGATAGACGGCGCCCTCGTGGACGGTCGAGTACGCGCGTTCGCGCTCGACGATCCCGAGGACCGTGCCGCTCTCGGCCTCCACGACCGTAAACGTGTCGGGCGTGCTGCTGCGTAGGCCGAACTGCCCGGCCGGGTAGTCGCGTCCCGCCCACACGTAACCCGTCTTCGTCAGCTTCAACTCGGGCAAGAGCGGAGCGCGCTCGAGCGCCTCGTCCCCGAGCGTGGCGCGGTCGGCGTCGTCGAGCGGCGCCTCGAAAGCGGCTGCCCTGACGTGCCCATCGAGCACGCGCGGGTTCGCGTGGTCGAGGATCGCCGCCTCGACGCGCCGCTGCAGCAGCGTCTCCGGCTCGCGGACGAAGTACTGGTCGAGCGCGTCCTCGCTCGCGACGAGCACCGCCAGGCCGTGTCCCCGGCGTCCCGCGCGTCCCCACTGCTGGCGCAGCGACGCGACGGTTCCCGGAAATCCGACCGAGATCGCACAGTCGAGCAGGCCGATGTCGATGCCCAGCTCGAGGGCGTCTGTGGCGGCGACCCCCAGCAACTCGCCTTCCACGAGTCGCCGCTCGATGTCGCGACGCTGCGCGGGCGTGTAGCCGGCGCGATAGGGAGCGAGCCGCTTGGCGGCTTCGGCGTCGACTCGCTGCACCGTGAACCGGTGAATCAGCTCCGCCGCCTTTCTGCTCTTCGCAAAGCAAATGGTGCGGAGGCCGCGCGAGACGAGATCCGCCATCAGCTTCGACGCATCGCCCAGCGCGCTCGCACGCAGGCCGAGCTCGGCGTCCAGGAGCTCCGGGTTCCAGAGGAGAATCGTGCGCTCCGCACGCGGAGCTGCGTCGTCGTCGATGACAGTCACTTCGACGCCCGCAAGGTCGCGCGCGAGCTCGCCGGGGTTGGCGATCGTCGCCGATGCCATCAGGAACTGCGGCTCGGCGCCGTACACCTGCGCAAGCCGCCGCAGCCGCCGGAGCACATTGCCCACGTGTGAGCCGAACACACCGCGGTAGACATGCGCTTCGTCGACGACGATGTAACGCAGGTTGTGCAGCACGTCGGCCCAGCGATCGTGGTGCGGCAACACACCGACATGGAGCATGTCGGGGTTCGTGAGGATGACGTTCGCCCACTTGCGGATCTGCCAGCGCCGCTCGGTCGGCGTGTCGCCGTCGTAGATGGCGGCCCGGACGTTCGGCGCGTGCAACTCGGCCAGCGCGCGGGCCTGATCCTGCGCGAGCGCTTTCGTCGGATAGAGGTAGAGCGCACGGCCCTTCGGCTGCCGCGCAATCGTGTCGAGGACCGGAAGGTTGAATCCGAGCGACTTCCCCGAGGCGGTTCCGGTTGCGAGAATCAGGTGCTCGCCGCGGGCGGCCGCGTCGAAAGCTTCTCGCTGGTGCGCGTACAGGGTCGAAAAAGGCAACGCCTCGCGCAGGTGGGGTTCGAGCTGATCCGGAAACGGCGCCGTCCTCGGGTCAGCCGGGGGGATCGTCTCGACATGAGCGACCTCTTCTGCTTCGAGCAGGTCGTCCCAGAGTGCGGCTCGGACAGCCATTTGGCGATGGTAGCCTGGGCTTACCGGGGTGCCCTTGCGGGCTGAGATCACACCCGTCGAACCTGATCCGGTTAGCACCGGCGAAGGGAGTTGGATGGTTCCACGTTGTCTGACGATTGCCGGATCGGATTCCGGCGGAGGCGCCGGCGTCCAGGCCGACCTGAAGGCGTTCGCGGCCGCGGGCTGCTACGGCACGAGCGCGATTGTCGCGCTGACCGCCCAGAACACGACCGGCGTGACGGCTGTGCACGAGCTACCGGCGGATTTCGTCCGCGCGCAACTGGACGCCGTCTATGACGACATCGGCGTGGACGCAGCGAAGACCGGGATGCTCTTCTCGCGCACCGTCATCGAGACCGTTGCAGATTTTCTCGACGGGCGAAGCATCCCGCTCGTCGTCGATCCGGTCATGATCGCGAGCTCCGGAGCAAGTTTGCTGCAGGGCGACGCGGTGGAGACGCTCGTGTCGCGTCTTTTCCCGCTCGCCACCGTGGTAACCCCGAACCTCCACGAAGCGGAGGCGCTCGCAGGCAACGGCTCGCGCCGCGAACTGGCCGAGCGCATCCATGAGCTCGGCGCTGCCGCGGTCGTCGTGACGGGCGGGCACGGCGACGAAGCCGTGGACCACCTCTTCGACGGCGAGCGCCATGTCGAGATTCCCGTCGAGCGTCACGCCACGACGGCCACGCACGGAGCGGGCTGCACTCATTCGGCCACGCTCGCGGCGGCCCTGGCCCGGGGACTGTCCCTCGAGGAAGCGGCCCGCGAGGCGGCGCGGGTTGCGGCGGCTGCAGTCCGGGACGGCCTCGCTGAGATCGGCGCCGGTGACGGACCGGTCGACGTTCTGCATTTGAAGGGAGCCGCGTGAGCCTCTATCCCGGAGAGATGCTCGCCTCGCTTCGTGAGCGCAAGCCTCTCGTCCACCAGATCACGAACTACGTCGTCATGAACGAGACGGCCAACGCAACGCTGGCGCTCGGCGCTCTGCCTGTGATGGCGCACGCGCGCGAAGAGGTCGAAGAGATGGTCGCGCTTGCGGGCGCTCTCGTGCTGAACATCGGCACCCTCTCGCCGCACTGGGTCGATGCGATGCTCCTTGCAGGCAAGGCGGCAAACGAGCATGGCATTCCGGTCGTGCTCGATCCTGTGGGCGCAGGAGCGACGCGGTACCGCACCGAGACTGCGCGACGCCTTCTCGACGAGGTGAAGGTCGCGGTGCTGCGCGGCAACCAGGGCGAGGTCGCAACGCTGGTCGGCGTCGAGGCGGAGGTGCGGGGCGTTGAGTCGATCGTCGCTGGGGGCGAGCCCGCCGACCTGGCGCGCACGGCCGCTCGCAACCTGGGACTCGTTGCTTCGGTGACCGGCCCGGTCGATCACGTCTCGGACGGAAAGCGGGTCCTCGCGATTGCCAACGGACACGAATTGCTGGCTGCGGTGACGGGAACCGGGTGCATGTCCAGCGCGATCACGGGTTGTTTCCTCGCGGTGGCGCGAGACCGGCCGCTCGAGGCGGCGGCTGCAGCACTGGCGGCCTTCGGCGTGGCGGGCGAGGATGCTGCGCGCGACGCGAAAGGTCCCGGCTCCTTTCATGTCGGCCTCTACGACGCGCTGGCCGGGCTCGAGCCCGAGACGCTCGACGTGCGCGCGAAGATCTCGTGAAGCTGCATGTCCTCGTAAGCGACCTCGAGACGGCACGGCTCGCGGTCGAAGGAGGCGCGACCGTGGTGCAATGGCGTCTAAAGGACGCACCGCGGGTCGACGTGGTCGAGCGCGGGCGCGCGACGCGAAGCCTCTGTGCACGTCACGGCGTCACGTTCGTCGTGAACGACGACATCGAGGCGGCGCTCATGCTCGGCGCAGATGGGGTGCACCTCGGCCGCACCGACGAGGGGGCGGCGCGTGCGAGGGAGCACGGGCTCCTGCTCGGGCTCTCCGCGACGAGCCTCGAGGAAGCACGTGCAGCTGACAGCGAAGGGGACTACATCGGGGTCGGTCCGATCTGGGAGACGCCGTCCAAGGCCGACGCCGATCCCCCGATCGGCCTCGATGGGCTGCGGGAGATCTGTGCCGCGACCACGAACCCGGTAGTCGCGATTGGCGGCATCGACGCGACCAACGCCGCGGAGTGCATTCGCGCCGGCGCCGTTGGCGTCGCGGTCATTCGGGCGGCCCGCGATGCTGTTGCGCTGAGGGCAGCGATCGATGCAGCTCTCTGAGCTCGGCGAGCTCGGCCTGCTCGCCGAGTTGGAACGCCGCGGGCTGGCACTGGGGATCGACCACGACGCCGCTCAGTTGGCCGGCGGAGTGATAGCGACGCAGGATGCGCTCGTCGAGGACGTGCACTTCCGGCTCGACTGGATCTCCTGGCGCGATCTCGGTTGGCGCGCGGCGGCTGTTAATCTCAGCGATCTCGCAGCCTCGGGTGCCGATCCGGAAGGGCTGCTCGTCACTTTGGGGGCTCCGCCGGAGACGGATGTTCGGAACGTCATCGAGCTCTACGAGGGAATCGCGGAGACCAACGTTGCCGTGCTCGGCGGCGACACGACGCGAGCGGATCGGCTTCTGCTGAGCGTCACCGCGATCGGCCGTTCACCGCGTGTGCCCGGCAGGGCGGGCGCCCGTCCGGGAGATCAACTGGTCGTGACCGGGCCCCTGGGCGCCGCCGGTGCGGCGTTTCGGCGCGAGTCGTTCGTGCGTCCTCCGCTCCGGCTGACGGAAGGGAAGGATCTCGCCCAGCACGCGCACGCCATGCTGGACATCTCGGATGGTCTTGCAGTCGACGCCGGCCACATTGCGAGACGCTCGGGTTGCCGGGTCGTCATCGACCTCGAGCGGGTCCCGCTGGCCGGTGGAGCGGAGCTCGACGATCTCGGTTTCGGAGAGGACTACGAGCTGCTCGCCGCAGTCGGGGACCCGGGCGGGTTCGCGGTCGTCGGGCGCTGTGAGGAAGGCGAGGGCCTGGCGCTCACCGTGAAGGGCGAGCCGTACGAGCTAGGCGGCTGGCAGCACTTCCGCTAGCGCGCGCTCGTAGTGCGAGCGAGGGCGGGCGCCGATCAGCGTGGCCTTCGGCTCGCCGCCTTCGAACAGGATCGCCGTCGGGATCGAGAGCACGTCGTAGCGCGCAGCGGTGAGCGGGTTCTCGTCGATGTTCAGCTTGGCGAACTCGACGCGTCCGCGGGTTTCGGACTCCAGCTGCTCGAGGATCGGTTCCACGGCCCGGCACGGGCCGCACCAGGGTGCCCAGAAGTCGAGCACGACCGGCGTGTCGGACTGCAGGACGTCCTGCTCAAAAGTGGCGTCGGTGACTTCGAACACGGTCCCAGGGTAGCCGCTAAATGCGACCAAAGAGCGCTGCAAGCCGGAGACCCGGCACTTTCCAGATCGCCTCTGCGACGATCGCCTTCGACATCTTCGACCCTCCGACCTCACGGTCGGCGAACGTGATCGGCACCTCGACGACCTTGAAGCCTGCGCGCAGTACGCGGTAGGTCGTCTCGATCTGAAACGCGTAGCCCTTCGACTCGACCGCGTCGAGGTCGATCGCCTCGAGCACAGCGCGCCGGTAGCACTTGAAGCCGCCGGTCAGATCTCGGACGTTGACGCCCAGGAGAACGCGGGCGTAGAGGGAGCCGCCGGCGGAGATGACCCGCCGCAGCAGTCCCCAGTTGCGCACGCCGCCACCCGGGACGTACCGCGAGCCGAGCGCGAGGTCGGCGCCGCCCTCGACGGCTGCGAGCAGGCGGGGCACGTCGTTCGGGTCGTGGGAGAAGTCGCAGTCCATCTCGAGCACGAGCTCCGCACCGTCCGACAGCGCACGGCGAAAGCCGGCGAGGTACGCAGGCCCGAGACCTTCCTTGCGCTCGCGGTGAAGGACGTTCACGTAGCCGAGCTCCGCCGCGAGCCGATCGGCCAGCGGCCCCGTCCCGTCCGGCGAGTTGTCGTCGATCACGAGCACGCGCACGCCCTTGTCGCCGAGCGCACGCAGCATCGGCTCGAGGTTCTCGCGCTCGTTGTACGTGGGAAGACAGATGACGGCCTCGGGCACCTGCACGGACGTATATTCAACGCGTGGCCGGAGCTCTGCCTCGCAACGTCGACGTGGCCGAGCAGCTGGAGCTTCTCGCCGACCTCCTGGAGATCGAAGGAGAAGCCTCGTTCCGGGTGCTTGCCTACCGCCGCGCCGCCGTGCGGATCCGCGAGACCGCGGGCTCCGTGGCCGAGCTCGCGCTGGCCGGCCGTGCCAAAGAGCTGCAGGGAATCGGCAAGACGATCGAGGAGAAGATCGTCCAGGTCGTCGAGGACGGCGAGATGCACGCGCTGACGAAGCGCAAGAAGATCATCCCGGCGGAGGTCGTGAGCTTCATGCGCCTGCCCGGGCTCGGGCCGAAGACCGCGGCGCGGATCTGGCAGGAGCTCGGGGTGACCACGATCGAGGAGCTGAAGAGGGCAGCCGAGCAGGAGCAGCTGCGCACTCTGGCCGGGCTCGGCGCCAAGACCGAGGAGCGGATCCTCAAGGCGCTCGCAGAGAAAAAGGAGGAACCTTCGGACCGCCGTTTGCTCGGCGACGGTCTCGGTCCTCTTCTCGCCGTAGTCGACGTTCTGCAGGAGCATCCCGCCGCGGTAAAGGTGTCGGAAGCCGGCAGTGCGCGGCGGCGCAAGGAGACCTTCCGCGACCTCGACATCATCGCGACCGCCAATGATCCAGCGGCGCTGATCGACTACTTCACCAAGCTGAAGTGGGTGATCGAAGTGATGGCGAAAGGCCCGACCAAGGCCACGGTGTTGTCGAACGAAGGCCTGCGCTTCGACCTGCGCGTCGTGCCGCCGGAGTCGTACGGCAACCTGCTCCAGCACTTCACGGGCTCAAAGGACCACAACGTGGCGCTGCGCGAGCGCGCGGTGAAGGACGGCCTGTCCGTGTCCGAGTACTCGATCACCGTCGTCGAGACGGGCGAAGAGCTGAAGTTCGCCGAGGAGGAGCAGGTGTACGAGCGTCTCGGCTACCAGTTCATCCCGCCCGAGCTGCGCGAAAACGCGGGCGAGCTCGAGGCGGCGCGCAAAGGCGAGCTCCCGAAACTCGTCGAGCTGCAGGATCTCAAAGGGGATCTGCACTCTCACACGACCTACTCGGACGGTCGCGAACCGCTCGAGCAGATGGTCCTGGCGGCGCGGGCCCGCGGGTACAAGTACTACGCCGTCACCGACCATCCCCGCGGGATGCTGGCCGAGCAGGATCTCGAGATCGACGCGCTTAATGAACGGCTGAAGCCCTTCAGAATCCTCAAGGGCGTCGAGGTGAACATCCGCATCGACGGCTCGCTGTCACTGCCGGACGACGTGCTTGCAGAGCGCGACTGGGTGATGGCGTCGCTGCACGCCGCATTCGACCGCAATCCGACGGAACGCGTGCTGACCGCGATGGAGAACCCGCACGTCGACTGCATCGGCCACCTGACCGCGCGCAAGATCAACATCAGGCGTCCCGCGGACATCGACATCGAGCGCGTCGTGGCCAAGGCGCTGGAGACGGGGACGTTCTTCGAGATCAACGCGCAGCCGAACCGCCTCGACCTTCGCGATACCCATGCGCGGCTTGCCGGCGAGGCCGGCGTAAAGATCGCCGTCAACACCGATGCGCATCAGTTGGGCGCGCTTCAGCACATGGAGATGGGCGTGGCCCAGGCCCGGCGGGCTTGGCTGACGAAGGATCAGGTGCTGAACACGCGCACCTGGCCGCAGATCGAGAAACTCCTGAAGTGACGTTTCGCGAGGACGGAGCCGCGGCGCTCGAATGGGCGGCGCGGTACCTGGAGCGTGTCGGAGACTTCCCTGTGCTCGCGCAGGTCGAGCCCGGCGACATTCGCAGCCGCCTGCCCACCGCCCCGCCCGAGCGAGGTGAGCCGTTCGCCGACGTGCTGCGCGATCTCGACGAGATCCTGCTGCCGGGAACGACGCACTGGCAGAGCCCACGGTTCTTCGCGTACTTCGCCAACAGCGCGGCCGAGCCGGGCATCCTCGCGGAGCTCCTTGCGGCCACCCTCAACTCGGTCGCATTTATCTGGCGCACCTCGCCGGCGTCCACCGAGCTCGAAGCTCTCACGCTCGACTGGGCTGCGCAGCTCCTCGGTCTCCCTTCCGGATGGCACGGCCACATCGAGGACACCGCTTCCGTTTCCACGATCGCTGCGCTCGCCGCTGCGCGGGAGGCAAACGGCGGTCGTGTCGTCGTGTGCTCCGAAGAGGCGCACTCGTCGGTCGAGCGAGCCGCGCGGCTGCTCGGACTCGAGACACGCAAGGTGCCGCTCGATGACGAGTTCCGGCTGGACGCCGACGCTCTCGATCTCACCGACGCGGCTGCGCTCGTCGCCACCGTCGGGACGACGTCCACGACCGCCGTGGATCCCGTGCCCGCACTTGCCGATGCGTGCGAAGCGGCAGGCGTGTGGTTGCACGTCGACGCTGCCTACGCCGGCTCGGCGTGGGTCTGTCCGGAGCTGCGCTGGTCGCAGGCGGGTGTGGAGCGCGCGGACTCGCTCGTGGTGAACGCGCACAAGTGGCTGTTCACGCCGATGGACTGCTCATTGTTGTGGACACGCAAGCCCGAAGCGCTGCGCGCCGCCTTCAGTCTCGTGCCGGAATACCTACGCACGAGTGACGAAGCGGAGAGTCTCTCCGACTACGGTCCCGCGCTCGGCCGCCGCTTTCGCTCGCTCAAGCTCTGGGCGGTGCTGCGCTGCTACGGCCGCGAGGGACTCCAGTCCCGGATCAGAGAGGCCATCCGGCTCGCGCAGTTGTTCGAGGGTCTCGTACGCGACGAGCCCGGGTGGGAAGTCTGCGCACCGCGCGCCTTTTCGGTGGTCTGCTTCCGCAGGCCCGGGTCGGACGAGGACAACGAACAGCTCCTTGCGCGTGTCAACGAAAGCGGGGAATTGTTCATCTCTCATACGCGGCTCGACGGCCGCTACGTCTTGCGGCTCGCGATCGGCAACGAGCGGACGACCGAGGCTGACGTGCGGCGAGCTTGGACCGTGCTGAAGCGCGAATCCGCCTAAGCGGAAGCCTGGTCAGAAAGCACCCCGGGGTCAGCTTTCGCGGCGGCGCATACAACTTCAAACGTGTAGAGTCGGGGCCTTAACCTCATGGCTGCAACGGCACGGGGAGGTGCCGGCCATGACCAGGGTCTTTCCCCCTGGAACTCGCATTACGACCCAATTAGGAGGGGGATGTATGCGTAAACGATTCACGGTCGGGGCTCTGCTCGCGACCGTAATGCTGTTCGCCGTGATCTTCGTGTCGGGATCGCAGGCCATGGTCGGCGGTTCCGTACCGGACGCCGCAAAGAAGGCCACGTCCGCCAAGGTGACCACGGTAGAGCTCAACGGATGGGTCGGCGCCAAGGTCGAAGACGATCTGCTGAAGCAGGTCGTTGCGGCGTTCGAGAAATCCCATCCGAACATCAAGGTCAACTACAGCGGGTTCAACAACTACCAGACCACGATGCTCGCGAAGTTCTCCGCGCGGAAGCCGCCGGATGTCTTCTACGTGGCTGCAGAGGACTTCGCAGACTGGGTTCGTCAGGGCGTGCTCGAGCCCCTCGACCCGTATGCGAAGAAGTCGAAGTTCTCGTCGAAGCCCTTCTACCAGGGGCTGCTGAACAGCTTCAAGTACAAGGGCAAGATCTACGGCTACCCGAAGGATTGGTCCTCTCTCGCAATGCAGGTCAACCCCGCGCTCATGAACGGGCAGCCCGCCCCGAAGACCTGGGCCCAGCTTCGTTCCGTCGCGCAGAAGATCAACATTGCAGGCGGCAAGCCGATCTGTCTCGGAGCGGACTGGGCGCGCCTGATGGCGTTCGTGTACCAGGCCGGCGGAACCGGGCAGTTCAAGAACGCAGACACAGCTGCGTTCCGGAACGCCGTGAACTTCTATGTCGGCCTCATCAAGGACGGTCTGGCCGCAACGCCGGACGCCATCGGCGCCGGCTGGTGCGGTGAAGCGTTCGGCAAGGGAAAGGTGGCAATCGCCTTCGAAGGCAACTGGATGCTCGGGTATCTGAAGGACACGTTCCCGGACCTCCACTACACGCTCGCGCCGATGCCCAAGGGCAAGACGCGCGGGAACCTCGCCTTCACGGTGTCGTACTCGATGGCGAAGGACTCGAAGCACAAGGCAGCCGCCTGGACGCTGCTGAGCTACCTCACCGGCAAGACGGGCGCGAAGAAGTGGACGTCGCTCGGTTTCGCACTGCCGGCGCGGAGCGACGTCAAGCCGGTGGCAGGGCGCGGTGCCTTCGTCCAGTACCCGCAGTTCACCCATGGCTGGGGGAACCAGGTCGACTTCCGCCATGTCTGGACCGAGGTTGCGAACAACGAGCTGACGGCGGTTCTCCAGGGCAAGGAGACCGTGAACGAGATGCTCGCGAAGATCGCGGCCGCAGCGAAGTAACAGGCCCGACCTAGTCCGTTTGCCTGCTCCCCCGCGCATCGTCGAAGATGCCCGGGGGAGCGGGCGACGACAGGAGAGCTGACGTGGCGGTTGCGGTCGCGAAGAAGAGAAAGGTGCGGGCCCTGGGCTCCGAGCGTCTGCGAGAGGCGTTCGTGGGTTACGGCTTCATCGCGCTCCCGATGTCGTTCTTTCTCCTCTTCTTCATCTTCCCGATCGGCTACGCGCTTTACATCAGCCGTTACGACTGGGGGATCTTCAGGGGGCCATTCATCGGTTTCGACAACTACCGCACGCTGTACCACGACAGCGTCTTCTGGCAGCACGCCGTCAGGAACACGCTCGTCTACACCGCGGTTGTCGTCCCGCTCCAGATGACTCTCGGTCTTTCGCTCGCGGTCGTCGTCAACCAAGCGATCCGTTTCCGGACCTTTTTCCGCGCAGCGTTCTACTTCCCATCGCTCGCGTCGTCCGCCGCCATCGTTTCGATCGCGACCTACATCCTCGCGTCGGATGGATTGCTGAACTCGTTCCTCGGCCAGCTCGGCTATCACCACACCAACGCGTGGTTCGCGAGACAGGACACCGCCCTGCCCTCGATCATGGGTCTGAACGCGTGGACGACCGCGGGGACGATGATGTTGTTCTATCTAGCCTCGCTGCAGGCGATCTCGACCGAGGTCTATGAGGCCGCCGCGATCGACGGAGCGGGCGCGTGGCGGACGTTCTGGAAGATCACGTTCCCATTGCTCAAGCCCGGACACTTCTTCGTCGCCGTCGTCTCGATCATCGGCGCGCTGCAGATGTTCGACCAGTCCTTCATCGTCGGCGGCTCGTCGGGTGGGCCGAACTATTCCACGATGACGGTTGTGCTCTATCTCTACAACCGTGCGTTCAGCGCGCACTTCGGCTACGCCGCCGCGATCGGCCTCGTCCTCTTTCTCTTCATCTTCACGGTCACGCTCATCCAGCGACTCTTGTTCGGCAAGGCGGAGGTGGCCTGATGGCCGACGAACGAGTTCCGCCGACCCCACCGGCCCTCGCGGTCGGCGAGCTCGCAGTTGAAGGAGAGGCTGCGAGAGGGGCGCCGCCCGCGACCAGCGGGATCCCAGGCCGCGAGCGCGGTGACCGGATCCGGACCGTTCTCACCTACACGGTGATGTTCACGGTCGCTGCGCTCTTCTTCATCCCGTTCCTCTGGAGCGTCTCGACATCGTTCAGGCCGATCGTCGAAACCGTCCAGGGTTTCTCGCTGCTGCCCAAGCACTGGACGACCGTCGGCTACCACGACGTCTTCTACAAGTACCACTTCGGCCGGTACACGATGAACAGCGCCATTATCGCCGGCGCGATCACGGCCTCGAACCTGTTCCTGGCGTCGCTGGGGGGCTACGCCTTCGCGCGGCTCAGGTTCCCGGGTCGCGAGGTGCTGTTCATGCTCGTGTTAGGGACGTTGATGATTCCGGACCAGCTGCGCCTTGTGCCGATCTATCAGATGCTCGTCAACATGCTGCCGAGCTGGGTCGGGCATGTTGGCTGGCAGAACGCGACCTTCGTCAACCGCAACGGTCTCATTTTGATCAACCTGGTCTCCGCCTCGAGCTTGTTCTTGATGCGCCAGTACTTCTTGACGATTCCGCGTGATCTGGAGGAGGCTGCCAAGCTCGACGGAGCGGGTTACTTCAAGACGTACCGTCGCGTGATGCTGCCGCTTGCCGGACCGGCGCTCGCCGCGGTCGGCATCCTGACGTTCCAGGGCTCGTGGAACGGCCTGTTCTGGCCGGCGGTCCTTCTGCAAGAGGAGTCGCAACGAACGATCCCGCTCGGGCTCGTCTACTTCCAGACGATCTACCAGACGTTCTGGCCGCAGTTGATGGCCGCGAGCGTCGTCGCGATCCTGCCGGTTCTCGTGCTCTTCGTTCTGTTCCAGCGCTATTTCGTCGCCGGTGTCGCAGCCTCCGGGGTCAAGGGATGAGCCTCCAGCGTGCACTCGGCGTCGCAGCGGCGGACTTGTATCACCAGTCCTGGCGGCTCATCGTCCTGAACTCGCTGCTGGGTGCGGTTCTGATCGGGGTTGTCATTGCGAGTCTGGCGATTCGCCCCGCAATTCTCCTCGTGGTTCTCCTCGGCCCTGCGGCGGCTGCGGTGATGCATTGCGCAGTCACACTCGCCCAGACGGAGGAGCTGCGGCTGTCCGAAGCAATCATCGGACTTCGACGACATTGGCGACGTGGCTTGGCGTTGGGCGGACTCGTCGCGGCGGCTGCGATCCTCGGCGCGATCGCGGTCCCCTTCTATTCCAGAGCAGGCACTTGGGGCTGGCCGCTTGCGGCGCTGAGCATCTACGTTCTCCTCGTCTTCGTTCTCTTCCAGCTCGCACTGTGGCCGTTGGCGATTTTCGAGGACACGCGCCCGCTTCGGGATGTCGTGCGAGACGCTGTGCTCGTCGTCGGGCGTCGGCCCTGGGGGTTTGCCGGGCTCGCGCTGGCGCTGCTGCTCGTCAACGCGATCGGCGTCGCGGCGGCGATCCTCCCGTTCCTGACACTGACGATCGCGTACTCGTTTCTTGCTTCGGCGCACTTTGCGCTGCCGAAAAACCCGGCCCGGGAGGTCTGAACGCATGGCTAGCGTCACCTACGACCACGTCACGAAGACCTTCGGCGACACGGCCGCCGTCAAAGAGCTGATGCTCGAGGTTCACGACGGCGAGTTCATGGTCCTTGTCGGCCCGTCCGGCTGCGGCAAGAGCACGGCCCTGCGCATGCTGGCCGGTCTGGAGAGAGTGTCCGACGGCCGCATCTTGATCGGCGATCGCGTGGTCAACAACGTCGCGCCGCAATCGCGTGACATCGCGATGGTCTTTCAGTCGTACGCACTGTATCCGCACATGACCGTGTACGACAATCTCGCCTTCGGCTTGCGCAACCAGAAGGTGCCCAAGAAGGACATCGACCGGCGCGTGCGCAGGGCGGCGGACATTCTCGATCTTGATTCACTGATCAAGCGCAAGCCGAAGCAGCTTTCCGGAGGTCAGCGCCAACGAGTCGCGCTCGGTCGCGCGATCGTTCGCGAGCCCGAGGCGTTCCTCATGGACGAGCCTCTGTCGAATCTCGACGCACAGCTGCGCGTCCAGACTCGCGCCGAGATTCTCAAGCTGCAACAAGAGCTCGACACGACCACCATCTACGTCACGCACGACCAGGTCGAGGCGATGACGATGGGCGATCGGATCGCCGTCATGAGCCTCGGCGTGCTGCAGCAGGTCGGTCCTCCCGAGGAGCTCTACCGCGAGCCGCGGAACCTGTTCGTCGCCGGCTTCATCGGCTCGCCCGCGATGAATCTCGTGCCCACGGAGATCATGGATGGTTCGGGCGGCTCCGGCCGGATTGCGGGCTTCCGGCCCGAGCACATCGATGTCGCAAACGGTCACTCGGGGGGCCTCGACTTCACTGCGAAAGTCGAAGTCGTGGAGTATCTCGGCGACGAGCAGCTCGTTCATCTAACCCGCAAGGACACTGCGATCCAGGCGAAGCTTCCCGTCGAAGAGCAGGTTGGTGCGGGCCAGGAGCTGAAGCTGACCGTCCCCCGCGACAAGCTTCTGCTGTTCGACGCGCAGACGGAAGAACGCGTCCGCGACTAGAGCCGGCGCAGAACCGTCAGTAGCTCTTCCGGCCCTGTGACGATCAGGTCGGCGGCCTCGCGTAACCCTGCGGGACCTTCTTCCGACGCCACCGCGATCCGGACAGACACGTCGAGGCCGTCGAGCGCCCGGAAGCCGTCGAGGTCGGTCGTGTCGTCGCCGGCGTAGAGCGCGCGGCTCAGGTTGCGCTCGGCGAGCAGCTGGCGTACGGCCGTTCCCTTGTGCACGTCCAGCGGGGGCAGCACCTCGAGCACCTTCCGCCCGAAACGGGCGACGAAGCCTTCGCGCTCTGCACGCGCCTTGACGTCCTCGAGCGCCGCGTGTGCCGCGCTTTCATCCTCCGAGCCGCGGTAGTGAAGCGACGCCGTGAGCTGCTTGTTCTCCGTCGCGGGCCACCCGACGTCTGCGAGGAACCGTTGGAGCCGATCACCCCACTCGGCTGCCGCGTCGTCGAGCTCCAGCCCGTGGTTCCCGACATAGACGAGCTCGGGCACGCCCACGACCCGTTGCGCGTCTGCGCCGTCGCGGCCGGAAATGCATGCGACCAGCGCGTAGAGCCCGTTCAGGCGGTGCAGCTCGTCCCGCGTCTCGTCCGGCACGCGAGCATCCTCCGGGCGTGGAACGATCGGGGCGAGCGCGCCGTCGACGTCCAGGAACAGTGCCGTCCGTGCAGGATCCTCGGCGAGGCGGGCCAGCAGATCCACACTGCAAGAATACGCTGGTGCGGCTCGTCCTCATCGGCCTCGTCGCGGGGTTCTTCAGCGCATTGTTCGGAGTCGGAGGCGGCATCGTCATCGTGCCGTTGCTGCTCCTGTTCTGCGGGTGGGAGGCACGCTCGGCCACGGCAACGTCGCTTGCGGCGATTGGGATCACCGCGGTCTCGGGCGTCATCGCCTACGCGATTCACGGCGACGTGAACGTCGGCTACGCAGCGCTCGTCGGGTTGCCGGCCGCCGGCTCGGTCGC